>NZ_JBKGZG010000042.1:0-24045 GCF_046545655.1 Thiohalorhabdus sp.
CCCGGTCCCTTTACTTTCCCGCCCTCGATGTCCTGTTCCAACATACAAGCGGCTATCAGCCGCGACCCGCCCGAGGAGGGCATTTTCGTCGCGGCCGGTGGCCGCTCCCACAAGGCCCCTTTTACCGCCCAGAGAATCCTTGGGGAGGAAAACAACAGGGCGCACTTGGGGATGAAGGGCTTTACCGGGACGAAAAAAGCCCCGCCGGCCGGCGGGGCTTTTTACGGGATTTGGTGGAGCCGGTCGGGATCGAACCGACGACCTCGTGAATGCCATTCACGCGCTCTCCCAACTGAGCTACGGCCCCGAAATGAAGTGCAGGATTCTAGGCGTCGGCCGAGGGCCTGTCAAGGAGCTATTCGGCCTGCCCGGCGCGCTCCCGGATGTAGGCCAGCGCCCGATCCAGACGCTCAATGGTAGTGGACTGCCCCAGCAGTTTCAAGGTCACGTCGATGGGCGGCGAGACCGCCCCGCCCGACACCGCCACCCGGATGGGCTGGGCCACCTTGCCGAATTTCATGTCGCGGGCGTCCACCACCTCCTGGATGACGCCGTGGACGGACTCGCCGCTCCACTCCGCAAGCGCCGCCAGGCCGTCGCGCACCGCCCGCAGGGGCTCCTCCACCGCCGGCTTGAGGTTCTTCTTGGCCGCCTTCTCGTCGAGCTCCTCGAAGTCCCGGAAGAAGAACAGCCCCGTTTCCGCCATCTCCGCCAGGGTCTTGGAGCGTTCCTGAAGGCTCTCGATGATGGGGACGAGGTCGCCCACCACCTCGGGGTCCGCGTCCCGCTTGCGCAGCTGCTCCTTGAAGGGCTCCACCAGCTCCGCGGGGTCGCGCTCGCGGATGTAGTGACCGTTGAGCCACAGGAGCTTGTCCTGGTTGAACACCGAGGCGGTCTTGCCCACGGCGTCCACGGAGAACAGCCGCAGCAGATCGTCGCGGGCGAAGATCTCCTCGTCGCCGTGGGACCAGCCCAGCCGTGCCAGGCCGTTGACCAGGGCCTCCGGCAGGAAGCCGTCCTCCTTGTACTGCAGCACGCTCACCGCCCCGTGGCGCTTGGAGAGGCGCTTCTTGTCCTCGCCGAGGATCATGGGCACGTGGGCGTAGCGCGGCGGCTCCACGCCCAGGGCCGCCATGATCTGCATCTGGCGGGGGGTGTTGTTGAGGTGGTCGTCGCCGCGAATGACGTCGGTGATGCCCATGTCCCAATCGTCCACCACCACGGTCAGGTTGTAGGTGGGGCTGCCGTCGGAGCGGGCGAGGATCAGGTCGTCAAGCTCGGCGTTGTCGAAGGGCACGGTGCCGTGGATGCGGTCCTCCACCACGGTCTTGCCGCTGTCGGGGGCCAAGAAGCGCACCACCGGGTCTACCCCCTCCCGCGGCTCCGTGCGGTGGCGGCAGCGGCCGTCGTACATGGGCTTTTTGCCCTGTGCGCGCTGGTCCTCGCGCATGGCGTCCAGCTCTTCCTTGGTGCAGTAGCAGTGGTAGGCCTGCCCGGCCTCCAGGAGCTGGTGGATGACCTCCCGGTAGCGCTCGGTGCGCTGGCTCTGGAAGTACGGCCCCTCGTCCCAGTCGAGCCCGAGCCAGGCCAGGCCGTCGAGGATGGCCTGCACCGCCTCGGGCGTGGAGCGCTCGGCGTCGGTATCCTCGATGCGGAGGACGAAGGCCCCCTGGTTCTGCCGGGCATGCAGCCAGGAGAACAGGGCGGTGCGGGCACCGCCGATGTGGAGGTAGCCGGTGGGGCTGGGTGCGAAGCGGGTACGTACTGTCATTGAACGCTCGTCGTGGTCGGACACCGTGTCCAAAGATGTTATTGTGGCGGCTCTGCGCGACGTCCCCCGAAAAGGGGCCCGAATATTATCATCGTTGCGACCGCCACAGAACGGCGGTTGGGGACGAACGGGGCGAAGCCGCCGGAAACGGCGGCGCACCCGAACGCACAGGAGAGCCAACCTCGATGCGCACCTTGGCCTATCTCGGCATATCCCTGTTTCTCACGGGATGTGCCCAGCTGCATGACCCCGCTTCCAGCGCCGACTCCGATTCGGACAAGGAGGCCCACAAGGCCGACCGGGAAAACCGGGAAAAGGCCGAGTCGGGCCCGGAATCCGCCGCCCTTGTGCCCGCTCTGGTCGGCCCCGTCCCCGAGGCCCCGAAGGGGGCGGCCGAGGCCGGGGACGGCGAGGACGAAGAAGAAGCAGAGGCAGAGGCAGAGGCAGAGGCGGAGGAGCCCGAGGACTTCTGGAGCTACTTCCTGCCGCGCCTGGAGCTGGACGCCCCCGACGACGACAACCAGGTGCAGGCCTTCATCCGTTTCTACCGCACCCATGACACCTACCTGGACCGCGTCTTCGATCGGGGCAAGCCCTTCCTGCCGCACATCCTGAAGCGCCTGGAGGAGCGGGACATGCCCCTGGATCTGGCCCTGCTCCCGGTGGTGGAGAGCGCTTTCCAGCCCTTCGCCTACTCTGCGGGCCGAGCCGCGGGGATCTGGCAGTTCACCCCGGGCACCGGGCGCCACTTCGACCTGGAACAGAACTGGTGGTACGACGGCCGGCGCGACGTGGTGGCCTCCACCGACGCCGCCGTGGAATACCTCCACCGCCTCAACGAGCGCTTCGACAGCTGGCTCCTGGCCCTGGCGGCCTACAACGCCGGGCCGGGCACCATCAGCAGCGCCATCCGGCGCAACGAGCGGCTCGGCCGTCCCACGGACTTCTGGAGCCTGCCCTTGCCGCGGGAGACCCGGAGCTACGTGCCCAAGCTGCTCGCCCTCTCCCACGTGCTCCGCAACACCGGGGAATACGGGATCGAGCTCCCCGAGCTGCCCATGGAGCCGGGGTTCCGGGTGGTGAACCTGGAGAAACCGCTCGATCTGGCCAAGGCGGCCGAGCTCAGCGATACGGATATCGAGACGATCTACCGCCTGAACCCGGGGCTCAACCGGTGGTCCACACCTCCGGAAGGCCCGGGCCGCCTGCTCCTGCCCAAGGGCACCAAGGAGGAGTTCGAGGAGGGCCTGGCGAAGCTCGACCCCTCCGAGCGGGTGCAGTGGACGCGGCACGAGGTCGAACAGGGGGAGGCGCTCTCCACCATCGCCTCCCGGTACAATACCACCGTATCCGTCCTCCAGGACGTGAACGACCTGCGCGGCACCAGCATCACCGCTGGCGATCACCTCCTGATCCCCACCTCCTCCGCCTCCGATCGGGAGTACGCACTGAGCAAGTCGCAGCGGCTGGCCTCCATCCGGGGCAGCGGCCCCAGCGACCGATCCAAGACGGTACACCGGGTGCAGCCGGGTGACTCGCTGTGGGCCATCTCCCGGCGTTTTGACGTAGATGTGGACAAACTGGCGAAGTGGAACGGCATGGCGCCCGGCGACACCCTTAGCCCAGGCCAAGAGCTGGCCATCTGGGTGGAGGGGGGCGACGACGGGGGAGACGGCTCCTCCGAGCTCCAGTACCAGGTGCGCCAAGGCGATTCCCTATGGTCCATCGCCCGCAAGTTCAACGTCTCCGTGGATCGGCTCCGGAACTGGAACAACCTGAGCCAGGGCCAGTCCCTGCAGCCCGGAGACGGGCTGACCATCTACGTGAATCCCACCCAGCTGGCCGAGCACCAGGGCTGACCGGCGGTGGCGGGTCGAAGGCGGCGCCTTCTTCCATTCTACTCCGCGGCGGCGGCCCTCGCCCTGATCCCAGGTAGCCCAGGAGAAGGGGCCCACGGGGCGGAGCCGGCTCATGGAGGGGAGCGCGTCGTTGCCATGGGCGCCGAGGCCTCCAACCTGATCCCCTTCATGGCGGGGGATTCCGCCTCCAACACAGTGGGCGGCCTCATCCACGCCAGCCTGCTGCGCTACGACAAGAACCTGGAGCTGGTCCCCGGACTGGCGGAGGAGTGGGAGGTCAGCGACGACGGCCGCACCATCACCTTCCGCTTGCGGGAGGGTGTGCGCTTCCCCGACGGGGAGCCCTTCACCAGCGAGGACGTGGCCTTTACCTGGGAGACGGTCACCGACCCCGACACCCGCACCCCCTATGGGGAACAGTACCGGCGGGTGAGCGAGGTGGATACCCCCGATCCGCACACCTTCATCGCCCGCTATGAGGAGCCCTATTCCCCGGCCCTTTCCACCTGGGCGAACCTCACCATCCTGCCGGAGCACCTCCTGCGAGGCGAGGACATCAACGAAACGGATTTCGCCCGGGACCCGGTGGGACTGGGCCCCTACGCGCTGGAGCGGTGGCGGAGCGGCCAGTCGCTGCACCTCACCGCCAATCCCGACCATTACCGCGGGGAGCCGTACATCTCGCAGGTAGCGTTCCGCGTCATTCCCGACACCACCACCCAGTTCCTGGAGCTGGAGGCGGGGAACATCGACCAGATGAGCCCCTCTCCCACCCTGTTCGAGCGCACCTTCCCGCAGCGGGAGGACCTGCGCGAGCGCATTGCCACTTACCGCTACATGGGCAGCAAGTACACCTACCTGGGCTTCAACCTCCGGCGCGAGCCCTTCACCGACATCCGCGTGCGGCGGGCCATCGCCCACGCCATCGACCGCGAAGAGCTCATCAAGGGGGTTACCCTGGGCCTGGCGGAACGGATCGCCGCGCCCTATAAGCCCGGTACGCGCTGGTACCCCGAGGACATCGAGCCCTACAGTTATGATCCGGAAAAGGCGCGGCGCCTGCTCGCGGAGGCCGGCTGGGAGGACACCGACGGCGACGGCATCCGCGAGAAGGACGGCCGGGAGCTGTCCTTCGAGGTCCTGACCAACAACGACAACAAGGAGCGGCAGATCGCCGCCACGATCATCAAGGATCGCCTCGACGAGGTGGGGATCGAGATTACGGTCCGCCTGGTGGAGTGGGCCACCTTCGTCAGCCAGCACATCGACACCCACGACTTCGATGCGGTGATCCTGGGCTGGAGCCTCTCCCCCGACCCGGACCAGTACAGCATCTGGCACTCCAGCCAGCAGGAGCCGGGCCAGTTCAACTTCGTGGGCCTGGAGGACCCGGAGGTGGACCGGCTGCTGGAGGCCGGGATGCGCGAGTTCGACCCGGAGGAACGGGCGGAGATCTACCACGAATTCGCCCACGAGCTCCTGGAGGCCGCTCCCATGGTCTACCTGTACGCGCCCTACTCCCTCGCCGCCATCGACCGCCGCATCCGGGGCATCGAGCCGGCCCCCGCCGGGATCGAGCACAACGTGGAGGAGTGGTACATCCCCGGGGAGCTCCAACGCCACACGATCCAGCAGTAACCGCAGCCATGGACGGGCCGATGCCATGCTGATCTATCTCGCCAAACGCCTGCTGTGGATGATCCCAGTGCTGCTGGGCATCACCATCATCTCCTTCGGGGTGATGCACCTGGCGCCCGGCGACGTCACCACCTTGGAGACCAGCCTCAACCCGGAGAGCGGGCAGGAGGCCCGCGAGCAGCTGCGCGAGGCCTACAACCTGGACGAGCCCCTGCACGTGCAGTACGGGCTGTGGCTCAAGCGGGTGGTGGCGCTGGACTTCGGCGAGTCCTTCGGCTCCGACAACCGGCCGGTGCTGGAGAAGATCGGCGACCGGCTGCCGGTGACCCTGGCCATCAACATCGCCTCCCTGCTGCTGATCCTGGCCGTGGCCCTGCCCGTGGGGGTGATCTCCGCGGTGCGCCAGAACAGCCTGCTGGACCGCAGCCTTACGGTGATCGTCTTCCTGGCCTTCGCCATCCCCGGGTTCTGGCTGGCGCTGCTCCTCATGGTGCTGTTCGGCGTGCAGCTGGGCTGGCTGCCGGTCTCCGGGATCCAGGGCTACGAGTACGAGCAGCTGGACCTCTGGGGCAAGCTGGCCGACCGCGCCCGCCACCTGGTTCTGCCGGTGGTGGTCTCCGCCTTTGCGGGCATCGCCGCCTTCTCCCGCTACGTGCGCTCCAACATGCTGGAGGTGATCCGCCAGGACTACGTGCTCACCGCGCGGGCCAAGGGCCTGCCGGAGGGCGCGGTGATCTACCGCCACGCCCTGCGCAACGCCCTGCTGCCGGTGATTACCCTGCTGGGCCTGTCGGTGCCGGGCCTGATCGGCGGCTCCGTGATCTTCGAGACCATCTTTGGCATCCCCGGGATGGGGCAGCTCTTCTACAACGCCGTGCTCATGCGTGACTATCCGGTGGTCATGGGGATCCTGGTGATCGGCGCCATCCTCACCCTGCTCGGCAACCTGTTGGCGGACCTGGCCTACGCGTGGGCGGACCCGCGGGTCCGCCGGGGGCTGGCGTCGTCATGAGCCCCGCCGTCCGCCGCCTCCTGCGCAATCCGCTGGCCGTGGCCGGCGGGGTGATCGTGGGCCTCATGGCCGTGGCCGCGGTCTTCGCGCCCTGGCTGGCGCCCCACGACCCCTACGCCATCAACGTGGACCGCATCCTGGAGGGTCCCTCGGCCGAGCACTGGATGGGCACGGACCGCCTCGGTCGCGACGTGCTCAGCCGGGTCCTGTACGGCGCACGGATCTCTCTGTCCGTGGGCTTCGTGGCCATTGGCATCGCCACCGTGATCGGTGTGCTGCTCGGCAGCCTGGCGGGCTACTACGGGCGCTGGGCGGACAGCCTGATCATGCGCTTGGTGGACGTCATGCTGGCCGTGCCCACCTTCTTCCTGGTGCTGGCGGTGATCGCCTTCCTGGAGCCCAACGTCTTCAACGTCATGGTGGTCATCGGCCTCACCTCCTGGATGGGGGTGGCGCGGCTGGTGCGCGCGGAGCTGCTCTCCCTGCGCTCCCGGGAGTTCGTCCTCGCCGCCCGCGCGCTGGGGGCCAGCGACGCCCGGCTCATCGGCGTCCACCTCCTGCCCAATGGCATGGCCCCGGTGCTGGTGGCCGCCATCCTGGGGGTGGCGGAGGCCATTCTCATCGAGTCCGCCCTTTCCTTCCTGGGCCTCGGCGTGCAGCCGCCCTTCGCGTCCTGGGGCAACATCCTCACCGAGGGCAAGGACCACATCGAGTTCGCCTGGTGGCTGTCGCTGTTCCCCGGACTCGCCATCTGGGTGACCGTGCTCGGCTTCAACCTGTTCGGGGAGGGCCTGCGCGACGCCTTCGATCCCCGCCAGGCGGGGGAACGGGGCTAAATCCCCGGGGTTTCTTTTCAGCAGGGGCAAGAGCCTATAAACTTGGCGCGTCGCCACCGTCGGCAAGGCATTCCAACCACTCAGGAGCAGCACAGGGCATGGGTTTTCTCAGCGGGAAAAGGGGCATCGTCTTCGGCATCGCCAACAAGAACTCCATCGCCTGGGGCATCGCCCGGGCCATGGCCGATCAGGGTGCCGAGCTGGCCCTTACCTACCAGAACGAGAGCTTCCTGAAGCGGGTGCAGCCGCTGGCGGAGGAGCTCGGCGCGGATCTGGTCCTCCCCTGTGACGTGAACGAGGAATCCCAGATTGAGGGGGTCTTCAACGAGCTGGAAAGCCACTGGGGCGGCCTGGATGTCCTGGTGCACTCCCTGGCCTTCGCGCCCAAGGAGGAGCTGCGCGGCGGCTACCTGGAATCCACCACCCGGGAAGGCTTCCTCACCGCCCACGACATCAGTAGCTGGAGCCTCACCCGGCTCGCCCAGGGGGCCTATCCCCTGATGAAGGACCGCGAGGACGCCTCCATCCTGACCCTGAGCTACCTGGGCGCCGAGCGCTACATCCCCCACTACAACGTCATGGGTGTGGCCAAGGCGAGCCTGGAGGCCAGTGTCCGCTATCTGGCCGCCAGCATGGGCCCCGAAGGGATCCGGGTGAACGCCGTGAGCGCCGGGCCCATCAAGACCCTGGCCGCCAGCGGCATCGGCGACATGCGCCTGATCCTCCAGCACAACGAGGACCGTGCCCCGCTGCGCCGCAACACCACCATCGAGGAAGTGGGCAACACCGCCGCCTTCCTGGCCAGCCCGCTGGCCTCCGGCATTACCGGCGAGGTGCTCCACGTGGACAGCGGCTACCACAGCATCGCCATGTGAGCCCCCGCCCAACGGCGCACGAAAAGGCCCCCGTCACCGACGGGGGCCTTTTCGTTGCGGGTCCGGCGCCCGCATTCCCATCCCGATCCCGTCCCAAGGGGCTAGGCCTTGGGCTTGTAGGCCACCTGCTGGATGAAGTCCACGTTCTCCCGGTCGTAGGGCTTCTCGAAGTCGCCGTAGCGCTCCACGTTGATGAAGCCGGCGTCCTCGAGGAGGTGGGAGACGTAGTCCTGGCGCAGCGGGTACATGTTGAGCTGGAAGTGGGCGCCGTCGGGGAACTTGTACTCGAAGCGGGCCAGGTAGCGATTCAGCTCCGCCGGATAGGCGTCCACGCCCTTGCCGGTGTAGTAGTGCTGGTGGGAGGAGGTGAAGCCGTGGTCCAGCATGGAGTCGTAGTTGCGGTGGTCGACGATTACCATGCCGCCGGGCCGCACCACCCTGAAGAAGGCCTCCATGGCGTCCCGCCGGGCCTCGTGCTCGAACAGGTGGGTGAAGGAATTGCCCAGGCAGACCAGGGCGTCAAAGCGTTCCGTGCCCAGCTCCTTGTCCAGCTTCACCCAGTCCGCCACCTTGGTGTCGGCGAAGGTCACGCCCATCTGGGCGGCGTTCTCCCGCGTCTTGGCGATCATGTTCTCGGAGCCGTCCGTGGCCGTGACCACCAGCCCGGACTTGGCGAGGTTGATGGCATTGAAGCCGGTGCCGCAGGCAACATCGGCCACCTCCCGCACTCCCGCCCCCTTGAGCAGGCGCTCGTAGAATCCGCCCTCGGAGGCGGCACGGGATTCCCAGCCCACAAGGTCGTCCCAGTAGTCGACGAAGTCGGGAGTGTACTGGCCGTACTGGTTGCCGGTGTTCACGTTGCGAATGGTCATGGCTGCTCCTTCTTGGCTGTCGATGGCGGCTGGCGGCCCGCCTCACAGCCCATACTCTATGCGGAAGGGGCAGAGGCATACAGATTCAGAAATTGGGAAATATAGCAGTACAGTTTCGAAGGTAGGCAAACTGTACGCCGCGGCGGGACCGGGACTGTACCGCCTTGTCGCCGGCAGGAAGGGGGGGAGTCGGCCCGACCACTGCCGCCCACCGGGGGCTCCCATGCGAAAAAGCCCGGAGAACGGTTTCCTCCGTTCCCCGGGCGAAACCCCGCCTTCAAGGGCCGAACATGGTCTTGCCAGGGGGATCACTCGTCGCCGGAGCCGCCCTCCTTCAAAATGCGGACCCCGTGCCGCTGGCGCAGTTGATCCATAACCGCCTCCATGCGGGCCTCGCCCCGATCCAGGCGCACCCCGGACCGGAGCTCACGGAGCTGTTCCTCCTCCAGGTCATCGCGGTCAGGCTGGATGACCTCTTCCACCTGGTAAACGGCGAAATCGGATTCGCCCACACGGGCCACCCCGGCCGCGCCGGATTCCGCGCCGAAAGCCGACCCGGCCAGGTCCCCGGGGAGCTGACCCCCCGCCTCGGAGCGGGTAACCAGCTCGGACTCCTCCACCTCGGCGTCCAGGTCCTCCAGCAGGTCCGCCAGGGACTCTCCCTGGTCCACTGACTCACGGATCTCTTCCGCCCGTTCTCGGGCCAGCTCCCGGGCGCGCTCCTGGCGCAGGTCCTGGCGCACCTCCTCGCGCACCTCCTCCAGTGGCCGGGCCGAGGGCGGTTGGCGCTCCAGGACGTGCAGGCCCACGATACGATTCCCCTCGAGCTCCAGGTCCTCCGAGTTCTCCCCCACCGCCACGTCGAAGGCGGCCTCGCGGAAGTCGGGATCCTCGGGGACCTCGTCCGGCAAATCCCCTTCTCGCGGTATCCAGGGGGAGGTGCGCATTTCGAGGCCAAACTCCTCCGCGGCGGCGGTAAGGTCTTCCCGGGTGTAAAGGAGGTCCTGGAAGGTGGGCAGACGGTCGTAGATCTCCTGCTCCGCTTGCTCACGGCGCCAGTCCTCCGCCACCTGATCCCGCACTTCCTCGAAGGGGGCCGCCTCCTCGGCTTGGTCATCGGTGTAGCGGTCGGCGTTGTCCTCGTAATAAGAGCGCAGCTCGTCAGCGTCCGGCTCCCCCATCTGCTCCGCCATGGTCTTGGGGGTCAGGACCACGTACTCCACCTTTGCCCGGGCAGGCCGGCGGTAGCGCTCCTGGTGCTCCTCGTAGTACGCCTCCACCTCCGCGTCTTCCAGGGTCACCTTGTCGAGGAATTGCTCGGGGGCGAGCCGCCCGTAGCGGATCCGGCGCTCCTCGTTACGGCTCCGGTAGGCGTCCCAGACCTCCTCCTCGGCCACCAGGGTCCCCTCCACGAAGAACCCCTGGTAGGCCTGTACCGCCAGGTCCTGCCGCACCCGGCTCTCGTACTGGCTGGGCCCGAGGCCCATGCGGCCGAGGACGCTCTCGTATTGGGTGGTGCTGAACTCGCCCCCCTGCTGGAAGGCCGGCTGTCCCTGGATGGCCAGCCGCACCGCCTCATCGCTGGCGGTCAGACCCAGGCGGTGGGCCTCCAGCTGCAGGAGCCGTTCCCGGATCATGTCCTGAAGAACCTCACGGCGGAGCTCCTCCGGATCCATCTGCCCCGGGGAGAATTGGTCCCCCATTACCTCGCGCAGGCGATTCCGCTCGCTCCGCACCCGGTTCTCCAGTTCTTGCTGGGCGATCTCCTGGTCACCCACGGTGGCCACCGTTACCGAGGAGGATCCGGAGAAGTAATCCCCCACTCCCCAGAAGACGAAGCTCAGAACGATCAGGCCAAACAGAACCTTGACGATCCATCCCTGGGCCTGGCGGCGCATGAAGTCCAACATTTACGGGGTCCTTGCTCCGATCGTGATGGTTTAGGGGTCCACGCCCGGCCCGCGCCGGGAGGAAGGGCACCAAGGTAAAGGCCCGCGGGAAGGAACTGAACCCCTTGTGGCCAGCCATAAAAAAAGCGAACCCGTAGGTTCGCTTTTGGAATAATGGCGGGGCGGACGAGACTCGAACTCGCGACCTCTGGCGTGACAGGCCAGCGCTCTAACCAAACTGAGCTACCGCCCCGCAAACGGAAAACGTATTATAACGAGTCTTGGTGGGCGGTACAAGGTTCGAACTTGTGACCTCCGGTGTGTAAGACCGGCGCTCTTCCGACTGAGCTAACCGCCCCCGAAAACCCCTTATTTTACGGAATCCTTGAGATTCTTGCCAGCCTTGAACTTGGGCACCTTGGTCGCCGCGATCTGGATGGGCTTGCCCGTCTGCGGATTGCGGCCCTGGCGCGCCGGACGCTCGGACACGGAGAACGTCCCGAAGCCCACGATGCCCACCTCCTCGCCCTTGGACAGGGAATCGGAGATCCCTTCGAACACCGCATTCACGGCCCGCCCGGCCGCAGCCTTGGACAGGTCCGCGTCTTTCGCCACCTTCTCGATCAGGTCGGTCTTGTTCACAGTACTCCCCTTTCTTCCGGTGAGTGACCCTGATTTCTTATACGGGCCCGTGCGCGACAGTGTCAACCATGAGAAAAACCACGCCAAGGCCCCCTGACAAAAAAATCCACCAAATTTTGGAAATTCGGATGGCTGTCCGGCTACGAGCGCAGGTATCCCGGACACTGGAAATGCAACATACCAGCGTTCATTCCGAGGCTCAACACAAAAAAACCGGGTCGGAGTCCGACCCGGTTTTATAAATTTATAATTTTCTAATGCGCTGTAGGTCTGCCCTGGGCGGATTCCCGATCCTCGCCCTTGGCACTCGGCCCGGTCCCGGGAAGCGGCTCCGGTAGATACTCCAGGGCGATCCGCAGGACCTCGTCGATGGTGTCCACGGCGTGGACCTGCAGGGGGTCCTTGATATTGGCGGGGATCTCCGTAAGGTCCTTCTCGTTCTCGCGGGGGATAATCACCTCCTTGAGGCCACTGCGCCGGGCCGCCAGGAGCTTCTCCTTGAGGCCGCCGATGGGCAGGACCCGCCCACGCAGGGTCAGCTCGCCGGTCATGCCCACGTCCGCCCGCACGGGGATCCCCGTGAAGGAGGAGATGATGGCGGTGCACATGCCGATGCCCGCGGAGGGTCCGTCCTTGGGCGTGGCGCCCTCGGGTACGTGCACGTGGACGTCGTGCTTCTGGTAGAAGTCGTCCTCCAGGCCCAGCCAGCGCGACCGGGCCCGGACCACGCTCATGGCCGCCTGGATGGACTCCTGCATGACGTCGCCCAGCTGGCCGGTGATGGTCAGCTTGCCCTTGCCGGGCACCACCGTGGCCTCGATGGTGAGAATGTCGCCCCCCACCTCGGTCCAGGCCAGGCCGGTGGCGGCTCCCACCTGGTTCTCTTCCTCGGCCTGGCCGTAGCGATAGCGCGGCACGCCCAGGTACTTCTCCAGGTTCTTGTGGGTCACCTGCACCTTCTTGCGCTTGGGCTCGGTGAGCAGCTCCTTGGCCGCTTTGCGGCACAGGGTGCCCATCTCCCGCTCCAGGTTGCGGACGCCGGCCTCCCGCGTGTAGCGGCGAATGATGTCGAGGATGGCGTTGCGGGAGACGGTGAGCTCGTCTTCCTTGACCCCGTTCGCCTCCTTCTGCTTGGGGAGCAGGTACTTCTCGGCGATGTGGAGCTTTTCCTCCTCGGTGTAGCCGGGGAGGTGGATGATCTCCATGCGATCCCGCAGGGCCGGCGGGATGTTCATGCTGTTGGCGGTGGTGAGGAACATGACCTGGGACAGGTCCACCTCCGCCTCCAGGTAGTGGTCCTGGAAGTGGCTGTTCTGCTCCGGGTCGAGCACCTCCAGCAGGGCGGAGGCCGGGTCGCCCCGGAAGTCCATGCCCATCTTGTCCACTTCGTCCAGCAGCATGAGGGGGTTTCGGGTGCCGGTCTTGGCCAGGTTCTGGACGATCTTGCCCGGCAGCGCGCCGATGTAGGTGCGCCGATGGCCGCGGATTTCCGCCTCGTCGCGCACGCCGCCCAGGCTCATGCGGATGAACTTGCGGTTGGTGGCGCGGGCGATGGACTTGCCGAGCGAGGTCTTGCCCACGCCCGGGGGACCCACGAGGCACAGGATGGGCCCTTTGAGCTTCTTGGACCGCTGCTGCACGGCCAGGTACTCGAGGATCCGTTCCTTGATCTTCTCCAGCCCGTAGTGGTCCTCGTCGAGCACCTGCTGGGCCTTGGCCAGGTCGCGGGTGAGCCGCGACTTCTTCTTCCAGGGCACGGAGACCAGCCAGTCGATGTAGTTGCGGACCACCGTGGCCTCGGCGGACATGGGGCTCATCATGCGAAGCTTCTTGAGCTCCTTGTCGGCCTTCTCCTTGACCTCCTTGGGCATGCCCGCCTGCTCGACCTTCTCCTCCAGCTCGTCCACCTCGTTGCCGCCCTCCTCGAGCTCGCCGAGCTCCTTCTGGATGGCCTTCATCTGCTCGTTGAGGTAGTACTCGCGCTGGGACTTCTCCATCTGCGACTTCACGCGGCCGCGGATGCGCTTCTCCACCTGGAGAAGGTCGATCTCCGACTCCATCAGGCTGTAGAGGTGCTCCAGGCGCTCGCGGAGGTCCTCCATCTCCAGGACCTCCTGCTTCTCCTCCACCTTCAGGGAGAGGTGGGCGGCGATGGTGTCGGCGAGCCGCGCCGGGTCCTCGATGGAGGACAGGCTGGTGAGCACCTCGGGCGGCGTCTTCTTGGAGAGCTTGACGTACTGCTCAAACTGGTTGATCACCGAGCGCATGAGGGCATCCATCTCCTTGTCCTCATACGCGGTCTCGGCGAGCAGCTCCACCCGCCCCACGTAGTGCTCGTCCTCCGTGCGGAAATCGCTCACCTTGGCACGCTTGCCGCCTTCCACGAGCACCTTCACCGTGCCGTCGGGAAGCTTGAGCAGCTGCAGGATGGTGGAAAGAGTGCCCACCGTGTGGATGCCCTCGGCCTCGGGCTCGTCCACGGAGGCGTCCTTCTGGGCAACCAGAAGGATCTGCTTGTCGTTGGCCATCGCCTCCTCGAGGGCGGCGATGGACTTCTCCCGGCCCACGAACAGCGGGATCACCATGTGGGGGAAGATCACCACGTCCCGCAGCGGCAGGACGGGCACCACGTCCCCGGTTTGGGCGGTAATCGGATTCTGTTCCTGTTCGGCCATAGCGTTATTTACCTTCCCCGGTACTCAACGGCGCCTGTCCCCACGCTTCGGGGCAGGCGCCGCCGGGCACCTCTGGATGCGGGGGCCTCAGCGGCTCGCGTCGCCCCCGGCATAGCGGTTCTCTTCCTCGTCCTCGTAGATCAGCAGCGGCTCGCCGCCCTCCTCCACCACGGAGGCGTCGATGACGCACTTCTTCACGCCCGACATGGAGGGAAGCTCGTACATGATCTCGAGCATGGAGGATTCGAGGATGGAGCGCAGGCCCCGGGCGCCGGTGCCCCGCTCGATGGCCTTGCGGGCCACAGCGCGCAGGGCCTCGTCGCGCAGCTCCAGCTCCACCCCGTCCATCTCGAACAGCCGCTGGTATTGCTTCACCAGGGAGTTCTTGGGCTCGGTGAGGATGGAGATCAGGGCCTCCTCGTCGAGCTCGTCCAGGGTGGCGAGCACGGGCAGCCGGCCGACGAACTCGGGGATCAGGCCGTACTTGATCAGGTCGTCGGGCTCCACCTTGCGCAGCAGCTCGTCACGCTTGCCCTTCTCGTCCTCGCTACGCACCTCGGCGGCGAAGCCGATGCCGCCCTGCTCGCTGCGCTGCCGGATCACCTCCTCCAGGCCGTTGAAGGCCCCGCCGGCGATGAACAGCATGTTGGTGGTGTCCACCTGCAGGGTCTCCTGCTGGGGATGCTTGCGCCCCCCTTGCGGCGGCACCGACGCGGTGGTGCCCTCGATGAGCTTGAGCAGGGCCTGCTGCACCCCTTCGCCCGACACGTCGCGGGTGATGGAGGGGTTTTCCGATTTGCGGGTGACCTTGTCGATCTCGTCGATGTAGATGATCCCCCGCTGCGCCTTCTCCACGTCGTAGTCGCAGTTCTGGAGGATCTTCTGGATGATGTTCTCCACGTCCTCGCCGACGTAGCCCGCCTCGGTCAGCGTGGTGGCGTCGGCGATGGCGAAGGGGACGTTGAGGATCCGCGCCAGGGTCTGGGCCAGCAGGGTCTTGCCGGAGCCCGTGGGGCCCATGAGCAGGATGTTGCTCTTGGAGAGCTCCACCTCGTCGTCGTGCCCCTGGGACTCCAGGCGCTTGTAGTGGTTGTACACCGCCACAGAGAGGACCCGCTTGGCGAAGTCCTGGCCCACCACGTAGTCGTCGAGGGTCTCGTAGATCTCGCGGGGCCGCGGCAGGCCCTCCATGCCCGACAGGGAGGCGGGCTCTTCCTCCTCCTCCGCGGTGATCTCGTTGCAGAGATCCACGCACTCGTCGCAGATGAAGACCGAGGGGCCCGCGATCAGCTTGCGGACCTCGTGCTGGCTCTTCCCGCAGAAGGAGCAGTAGAGGAGCTGCTCCCCGCCGTTGTTGCGGCCTTCGTTGTCGTCGCTCATCGCAAAATACCTTTAAGCCGGTCCTAGGCGGTCCCTCCGGAGGGGCGGTTCTCCAGGACCGAATCAACGAGTCCATAGTCCACCGCTTCGTTCGCGGACATGAAGAAGTCGCGCTCGGTGTCCTCCTGGATCCGTTCGTAGCTTTGGCCCGTGTGCTCCTGCATGATCCTGTTCAGGGTCTCCCGGGTCTTGAGGATCTCGCGGGCGTGGATGTCCACGTCCGTGGCCTGGCCCTGGAAGCCCCCGAGCGGCTGATGGATCATGGCCCGGGAGTGGGGCAGCATGTGGCGCTTGCCCTCGGCCCCGGCGGTCAGCAGCAGGGCCCCCATGCTGGCGGCCTGGCCCACGCACAGGGTGGAGACGTTGGGCCGCACGAAGCGCATGGTGTCGTAGATGGCCAGTCCGGCCGTCACCGACCCCCCGGGGCTGTTGATGTAGAGGTAGATGTCCTTGTCGGGGTTATCCGCCTCCAGGAACAGCATCTGGGCCACCACCACGTTGGCCATGTGGTCCTCTACCGGACCCACCAGGAAGACGATGCGCTCCTTGAGGAGGCGGGAATAGATGTCATAGGCACGCTCGCCGCGGCCGGTCTGCTCCACGACCATGGGGACGTAGCCCAGGGCCTGCGTATCCCCCGCGCCGTGCCGAGTCGGTTCCCAATCCAATGGCGGTTCCTGATCTTTTCGGTTGTTGAAGGTATCGGGCATCCCCTTAGATGGGGATGGCGCCCCAGGGTTTCAAGGTAGCGCCATCCTCGCCGGGGCCGCCTTCACTCGCTGCCTTCCCCCGACTCCTCCTCCCAGCCCAAGAGGGTGCTGACGGGCACGTTTTCCTCGTTGACCTGGGCGTTATCGACGATCCAATCTACCACCTTGGTCTCGAGCGCTCTACCTTCGACCTCCTGCATCTGCTCCTGGTTCTGGGCCACGTACTGCAGGAACTGATCCCGCTGGGAGCCGTACTGGTCGGCCATGCGCTCCAGCTCCTCGCGGATCTCGTCCTGGCTGGTCTCGATGCCCTCGACGCGGGCGATCTCCGGGATCATCAGGCCGATCTTGACCTGGTTCGTGGCGTTCTCCCGGAACTGCTCGCGCAGCTCGTCGGAATCCAGGTTCAGGGTATCGGGATCCAGGCCCTGCTGGCGGTACTGGTTCTTGTGCGACTCCACCAGGCGGTCCAGCTGGCGCTCCACGAGCTGGTCGGGGACCGGGAAGTCGTTGGCCTCGGCCAGCTTCTCGAAGATCTGGCTGCGCAGCCCTTCGCGGGTGCGCTCGGTCACCTCCTTCTCCAGGCCCTCCCGGATGTCGGAGCGCAGGGTCTCCAGCTTGCCGTCCTCCACGCCGAAGGACTTCATGAAGTCCTCGTCCAGCTCCGGCAGCTTCTTCTCGCGCACCTCCTTGACGGTCACCTCGAACTGCGCCGTCTTGCCCGCCAGCTCCTCGCGCGGATAGTCCTCCGGGAAGGGCACGTCGATGGTGCGAGTCTCGCCGGCGGTGGCGCCCACCAGGCCCTGCTCCATCTCCTTCAGGTGGCGACCCTCCCCCACCTCCATGGTGTAGTCGGTGGCCTCGCCGCCCTCGAAGGGCTCGCCGTCGATGCGGCCGACGAAGTCGATGAGCACCTGGTCGCCCTCGGCGGCGGCGCGCTCCACCTTTTCGTAGTCGGCGCGCATGGCGCGCAGTCGCTCGATGGTGTCGTCGATGTCGGACTCGGACACCTCGGCGGTGCGCTTGTCGAGCTCCATGCCCTTGTAGCCGGTGGGCTCGATCTCCGGGTAGATGTCGAAGGTGGCGGTGTAGGAAAAGTCCTTATCCCGCTCCAGCTCGCCGGGCTCCAGCCGGGGCTGGGCCACGGGGTTCAGGGAATGCTCCTCCAGGGCGTTGGGGTAGGTCTCGGAAACCAGGGCGTTGAGCACCTCGCCGTAGACCTCGTCCCGGTATTTGCTCTCCACCACGGACAGGGGCACCTTGCCGGGCCGGAAGCCCGGAAGCTTGACGTTCTTGGCGAGCTGGCGCAGCCGCTGGTCGAGCTCCCGGTTCACCCGCTCCGCGGGCACGGTCACGGTCACCTGGCGCTGCAGCCCGGAACCCTCGTTCACCGAAACTTCCATGTTCTGCCCCTCGTTGGCTATTTCCTGGTTGCAAATCGGTCCGGGCCCTCCCGGGCCCGCCTGCCCACGCCGATTCGGATCGGGGGCCGGCGCTGGATCGCGGCGACGACAGCGAACGGGCCCAATGCAGGCGGGGGAAGGCAAGCGGGGTAATCGCGGGAGGGATTGGTCGCATTTGGTGCGAAAGGGGGGACTCGAACCCCCACGCCCGAAGGCACTGGATCCTAAATCCAGCGCGTCTACCGATTCCGCCACTTTCGCACGGCGGTCGAGCGGCGAAGGCTACCACATGGCCCCATACCTGCCTAGACCACCGGCCGGCAAGGGCTTTGCGCCGGGCCGGCTCAGGAGATGGGCACGGCCGGGGCCATCCGCACGCATTCGAACAGGGTGACGCCGGCGCTGGGGACGTGGTCGAACCGGTGGCCGTCCACCGGGTGGCCGTCGCTGTCGAACCAGTGGCCCTCGCGGTCGCGGTAGGCCACCATCCGGCAGTAGAAGGCCACGGCGTCGGCGTCGTGCCAACGGTCCCATTCGCTGGTATCGGGGCATTCGCACACAAAACGGCAGCCGCAGTGCGTCCGGATCATGCGCTGCATGGCCTCACCCCCTCCGGCTGCCTGGAGACGCACCCCCTTCATACCGCGGCATTCCGGCGAACGCAATGCCCCCAGGAAAAACCCGGTCATGCCGCGCCGTTAGGGCAGATGCCTACCCCGGTCCCTCCGCGCCGGCCCCGCCCATACCCCTCCGGGACCAATAGGCAGCCAGCACGGAGCCCGACAGGTTGTGCCAGACGCTGAACACCGCCCCCGGCAGGGCGGCCGCCGCCGGCAGGTACTTGGCCGCCAGGGCCACCCCCAGCCCGGAGTTCTGCATCCCCACCTCCACGGCCAGGGTCCGGGCCCGGCGGATATCCAGCCCCAGCAGGCGGGCGATGCCGTAGCCGGCGCCCAGCCCGATCAGGTTGTGCAGCACCACCGCCGCCACCAGGCCCGGGGCCAGCCCCCCCAGGGTGGCCCGGTTCAGAGCCACAACGATGGCGATGATGACCACGACGGCCGCCACGGAGACCAGGGGCAACGCCCGCTTCACAGGCCGCAGCCGCCCGCCGGCCAGGGTGTTGACCGCCACCCCCAGCGCCACGGGCACCAGCACCACCTCGGCGATGGTCACCAGCATGTCGGCCACGGGCACCGGCACCGTCCGGCCCACGTAGGCCCAGGTGAGCGCGGGGGTGAGCAGCACCGCCAGCAGCGTGGAGACGGCGGTGAGGGTGATGGAGAGGGCCACGTCGCCCCGTCCCAGGTAACAGATCACGTTGGAGGCGGTGCCGCCCGGGGCGCTGCCCACCAGCACCATCCCCGCCACCAGGGCCGGGGACAGGCCCAGGGCCGTGCCCACCCCGAAGGCGGCGGCGGGCATGACGGCGAACTGCAGCCCCACGCCGAGCCCCACCTGACCGGGACGGCGCAGGACCTCGGCGAAATCCGCGAGGGTCAGGGTCATGCCCATGCCGAACATAACCACCCCCAGAAGGGGCAGGATGGCCGGGGCAGCGGGGGCGAACAGCCCCGGGGCGGCGTAGGCGGCCAGCGCCCCGAGCAGGGCCCAGAGGGGGAAGAGCCCGGCCCCGCGCCGCAGGATCACCCCCCGGCCCCCGCCAGGCCGTCCAGCCCCTCCTGGCCGCACTTGCGCCCGGCCAGCCGCGCGGCGGCCTCCAGGGCCTCCTCCAGCGGCCGCGCCCGGGCCAGGGCGTCGATGAGTCCCGCGTTGAAGGTGTCGCCGGCCCCCACGGTGTCCACCACCCGCGCGGGCGGGAAGGCCGGCGTGCGGTGCAGGCGGCCGGCGTTGTCCACGGCCACGGCCCCGGCGGATCCCCAGGTGCAGACCTTGACCCCGGGCACCGCCGCCGGATCCAGGCCGCGCAGGAAGGCCTCCGGGTCCGCCCACCCCCGCCCGCGGGCGTAGTCTCCGGAGAACAGCACCACGTCCGGATCGTGCAGGGCGTGCTCCAGCCCCTCGCGGGCCTTTTCCACCTCCAGGGAGATGCGCGCCTGGGGATTGTGCCGCCGCACGTGGCGGATCATGCGCGGGATGTCCCCGGCGTTGGGCCGGGCCTCCAGGTGGACCCAGTCGTAGAGGGCCACGTCCACGGCCTCGAAGTCCGCCGCGTCCAGCTCGGGCAGGTCGCGGTAGTGGACGATAGTACGGCTGCCGGCAGCCCGGCTCAGGGTGATGTAGCTGGTGGGCGATTTGCCCCCGGCGAGCCGGCGCGCGGACCCAGTGTCGATCCCCCGGGCCTCCAGTTCGGCCACGATGCGGCGGCCGTCGGGCTCGTCCGCCCACACCCCCGACCAGGCGCAGCGGTGGCCGAGCTGCGCCAGCACCGCCAGGGTGTTGGCGGCGTTGCCGCCGAGCCGCACCGTCTGACGCTCCGCGCGTACCTCGCTGTCCTCGGCGGGGTAGGCAGCCACCCCATTGACAATGTCCAGGACCGCCCCGCCAACGGCCAGAATCGCCGCCATGGTTTCCTCCCGTGTGGACCACCGTCCCCAGCAGGCCGGAACGTTACGTTACCAGAATCAATGGAGAGGCCCGCTCCCCTACTGGACCGCCTCCGTCTGTGCCTATACTGGCCCGGGCAACCCGATGGGGGACAGCATGGCCCGGGACACGCGGAAGCCGCCCTACCTTTCCATCCTTCTCGGCCTGTCCCTGGTGGCCCTGTCCCTGTGGGCCCAGCAAACGGAGGCCCCGGAGGTCCGCGAGCTGCGCGACCGGCTCGAGCAGGTCGCCTACGACCTGCGCTTCCGCCTGATCCAGCCCTTCGCCCGCCAGGGGGGCGAGCCGGTGGTGATCGTGGCCATCGACGAGCCCTCCGTGGAGGCCGAGGGGAGCTGGCCCTGGCCCCGGGCCAAGCTGGCGGAGCTCGTTGCCCGGCTTTCCAAGGCCGGGGCCTTGGTGGTGGGCCTGGACCTGGCCTTCCCCGAGCCGGGGCCCACCCCGGACCTGGACGGCGACCGCGCGCTGGCAGGCGCCCTTGCGGAGGAGGAGGCGGTCCTGGGCTACCGCCTGGCGCCCTCGGGCCCGCGCCTCGGGGAGCTCGGCCCCGCGCTGCCCGTAACCGAGCGCGAGGATTTCGCCGACACCGCTATCCCCCGCATGGACCATCACCTGGGCAATGTCGCCCCGCTCCAGGAGGCAGCCGCCTCCGGCGGCTTCGTCTCCGTCTTCCCCGACGAGGACGGCGTCCTGCGACGCTATCAACTGCTGTTGGGCCACGGGGACGCCCTCTACCCCTCCCTGGCGCTGGAGATGGCGCGCCTCTACCTCATGGCGGAGGAGGTACGGGTGGCAACGGCCCCCGCCGGGGAGGAACGGAGGGTGGACCACCTGAGCATGGCCGGCCTGCGCATCCCCACGGGCCGCGCGGGGGAAGTCCCCGTCCCCTACCGCGGGCCGCGGGGGCGCTTCCCCTACCTCTCCGCCACGGAGGTTCTCTCCGGTGACGTGCCCCCGGAGCGGGTGGAGGGGCGCATGGTGCTCATCGGCGCGACGCCCCCCGGGCCCGCCGAGCTGCAGGCCACGCCCGTGCAGACGGCCTTCCCCCGCGTGGAGGTGCACGCCAGCGTCCTGCGCGGGCTCCTGGAAGGGGCCTTCCCCCGCAGCCCGAGCTGGGCCGAGGGAGCAAGCCTCACCTTCATGGTCCTGGCGGGTCTACTGCTCGCCCTGGCCCTGCCCTTTCTGCGGTTCTGGTCCCGATGGGCCCTCACCGGGGCCCTGGCCTTGCTGCTCGTGGGCGGAAATCTGCTCCTGTGGGCCCAATGGCAATGGACCGTCCCCGTGGTCCTGCCCCTTGGCTTGGTGATGGCCCTCGGCCTCCTCAATGCGGCTCCCGGACCGGGATTCACGCTGCCCCGCCCCATCCGGCTGGGGAAACGGCACGTCCCAGGTGGGCTTAGCGGGCGGGGACGGAGGCCGGGACGGACCGGAGGCGGGGCCGCCGAACGCCGGGACCTGACGGTACTGTCCGCCCGGTTCCGGGGGCTCACCCACCTTTCGGAGACCCTTCACCCGAAGGAGCTGCAGGAGCTGGTGGACGAGCTTTTCAGCCCCATGGCCCGTGAGATCCTCGCCCACCACGGCACCTTGGATACCGACCTGGGGGAGCGCATCCGGGCCTTCTGGGGCGCACCCCTGGAGGACCCCCACCAGGCCGGAAACGCCGTCCGGACCGCCCTGGCCATGCGGGAGGAGGCTAGGCGGCTGGGGTTCCAGCTCCAGAGGAAGGGGCTGCCGGATCTGGGGATCGGCATCGGCCTCCATTCCGGCCTCATGCTGGTTGGCGACCTTGGCTCAGCGCTTCGCCCCGCCTACAGGGTGCTCGGGGAGGCGGTCGACCTCGGCGAGCGGCTGGAGGGGCTCAGCGGGCTCTACGGGGCGTCCATCGTCGCCAGCGACGTGACCCGGGAAGGGCTGGAGGGGGAAATCCTGTTCCGCCGCCTGGACCGGATCCGGGTCCCGGGGAGGGAGGAGCCGCTGACCATCTTCGAGCCCCTCTGCCCGAAAAAGGAGGCGAGCAGCTTGCTGCTGGCGGAGGTGGAGCGTCTGGAGGAAGCCCTGGCCGCCTTCTGGCGGCGCGAATGGGCGGAGGCCGAGGAGCGCTTCTCGGAGCTTCTCGGGGCCAGCCCCGAGGACCCCCTGTACCATCTCTATCTGGACCGCATCCAGGCCATCGACCCCACGGAGATGCCGGCGGACTGGGACGGCGCCTATCGGACCGCACCCATGTGAGGGTTCCCGCGGCGGATGACGGCTTCGGAACCGCGTACCACTGGCCTGGGCTTCAGCGCGCCCCCACGATCCGGGTCACCTCGCCGTAGAAGCGCACGGCGTCCTCCAGCATGGCGGCGGCGATGCGGGCCACGTGCTCCGGATCGGGGCCCTCTTCCTCCTCGGCGAGCATGTAGGTGTCGGTGGCGCCGATAGCGAGAATGAAGGGGAACACCTCCTGGCTGGGGAAGTCCTTCCAGGCCGAGAGGTATTCGGAGGCCATGCCCAGGAAGTCCTCCAGCTCCTCCTCCGGTAGCACCTCGCCGCGCAGCTCGCCCCACTGCTCCATCACCGCGCGCAGGTGCTCGATTCCGGACTCGCCGCTGTTGAGGGTCTCGTCGAGGGCGATGAGGAGGAGGCCGGCGTCCAGGTTGAGGGCGTTGCCCAGCTCCTCGGGCGGCTCGCCCTGGTAGGCGTACAGCTGCCCCTGGGCCATGGCCTCGAGGCGCTGATCGAGCAGCTCGGCGATGGTCTCGGCCTGGTCGGGGTATAGGGGCTCCACGGGCGCCGCCCCGGGCACGTCCTCCTCGTCGCTCACGCGGGTGCGCACCGGGATCTCCGCCCCGGATTCCGTGCGCTCCCCGTACTGCCCGCGCAGGAGGTCGGCGGCTTTGTGCAGGAACGATGTGTCCATGGGCTCCCTCCCTTGCTAGAGTCGGCGGAATGGCGTCCTTTCCGGACGTCGGCCGCTTACCAGAATGCACCTTTTGCCCGTCCTGCCAAAGGGGCCGTCATGGCCGAACCCCTGTGGATCGCCCTGCTTACCCTGGTGGTCCTAGCCGCCGTTCTGGGGCCGGTGGCGACGCTCCGCTACCTGGCCCTCCTGGAGCGCGACAAGCCGGAGCGGCGCCGGACCCATCGGGACCACCGAGGGGGCGACGACCCATCCGGTTGAAACGCCGGTCCCGGAGCCCCCGGCCCGCGGCTTCACTCCCCACCCGGGGAACGGGTACGGTGAGACGCTTATGCAAGTTTTCACGGAGAAGCCCCATGTCCAACCGTACCTTCGGACTGGATGAACGGATCCATCAATACCTGCTCGACCACTCCCCCAGCGAGCCCGAGATTCTCGCCCGCCTGCGCGCGGAGACCGCGGAGGATCCCAAGCACAACATGCAGATCGCCCCGGAGCAGGGTCACTTCATGGCCCTGCTCGCCCGCCTTACCGGCGCCCGGAGGTACCTGGAGATCGGCGTCTACACCGGCTACAGCGCCCTGGCGGTGGCCCGCGCCCTGCCCGAGGACGGCGAGGTGGTGGCCCTCGACAACAGCCCCGAGTGGACGGACGTGGCGCGCCGCTACTGGGCCGAGGCCGGCGTGGACCACAAGATGCACCTGTACCTGGACGAGGCGGACCGCAGTCTGGACACCCTGGTGGAGACGGAGGGTCGCTCGGGCACTTTCGACTACGCCTTCATCGACGCCGACAAAGAGAACTATCCCGTCTACTGGGAATACTGCCTGGAACTGGTGCGTCCGGGCGGCCTGATCGCCGTGGACAATGTGCTGCGCTACGGCCGCGTGGCCGATCCCGAATGGGACGGCGACCCCACCACCGAGGCCATCCGCCATTTCAACGACAAGGTCACGGCCGATGAACGGGTGGAATTCGCCATGCTACCGGTGGCGGATGGTCTCACTCTGGCC
>NZ_JBKGZG010000043.1:0-23919 GCF_046545655.1 Thiohalorhabdus sp.
GACCTGGTCCACGTGCACAGCCGCCGCGGCGCGGACCTGTGGGGCGGCCTGGCGGCGCGCTGGGCCGGGGTGCCCGCGGTGCTCAGCCGGCGGGTGGACAACCCCGAGCCGCGCTGGTGGGCGGCCCGCAAGTACCCCCTGTACGCCCGGACCATCGCCATCTCCGCCGGCATCCGGGAGGTCCTCCTCGCCGAGGGGGTACCGGCGGAGCGGGTGGTCACCGTCCCGAGCGCCGTGGACGCCCGGCGCTACGCGCTGCCCTGCGATTCCGCGTGGTTCCGGGGCGAGCTCGGGCTGTCCGACGGCGGCCCGGTGCTGGGGGTGGTGGCGCAGCTCATCGAGCGCAAGGGGCATACCTACCTGCTCCGGGCCCTGCCGGCCCTCCGCGAGCGCTTCCCGGACCTCCGGGTGGCGCTGTTCGGCCAGGGCCCCCTGCGCGCGGCCCTGGAGGAGGAGGCGCGGCGGCGCGGGGTGGCGGAGGCCGTCCGGTTCGCCGGGTTCCGCGAGGACCTGGCGCGGATCCTGCCCTGTCTGGACCTGGTGGTCCATCCGGCCCTGCGCGAGGGGCTCGGGGTCTCCCTCCTGCAGGCCGCGGCCGCCGGCGTCCCCATCGTCGCCGCCCGCGCCGGCGGCATCCCGGAGGCGGTCCGGGACGGGGAGAACGGCCGGCTGGTGGCCCCGGGGGACGCCTCCGCCCTGGCCGCCGCCATCGGCGAGCTCCTGGCCGACCCCGGCGCCGCCGCCCGCATGGGCCGGGCCGGGCGGGAGCTGGTGCGCCGCGAGTTCGACATCGAGGCCATGGTGGCGGGCAACCGCGAGGTCTACCGGGCGATTCTCGGCCGCTGAACGGGCGGCGGGATGTGGGGTACCCTGTCCCGGGGCGCGCCCCACCCGACTTCCAGCGGAGGTGAGGTAGAGGACATGTGCAAGCGATCCGGATTGCGGGCCCCCGGGTCCTGGGGGGTCCCGCTCCTTGCCGTGCTGCTCGGGCTGGCCGCCGGGCCGGGCGGCGCCGACAACGGCGGGGAAGAAGACGCGCCCGCGGAAGATTCGCCCGCCGAGGCTGGGTCTCCGGAGGCCGGGCAGCCCGCCGGGGCGCCCGCGGAGGAGGAGGTTGCCCCCGAACCGCCCCCGGGCCTGGACCGTTCCTCTCCGGCGGAGCCGCCATCGCCCGCGCCCCGGGAGGGCGAGCGGGACTGCTGCTCCATGGAGCATTAGCCACAGCCACCCATCCCCAACCGAAGCAGGAAGCGGACCCATGGACGCCAGCGCCGTCATCGATCGCCTGCGCTCCCTGGCGGAGCCGGGCGCCATCGCCTCCATGGCCCATCTGGGCATCAACACCGAGCACGCCCTGGGGGTGCGGGTCCCCCGGCTGCGGGAGACGGCCCGGGAGATCGGCACGGACCACGACTTGGCCCTGGCCCTCTGGGACACCGGCATCCATGAGGCCCGGATCCTAGCCTCCATGGTGGCCGATCCCGCCCGGGTGGACACCGACCTCATGGAGGCCTGGGTGGCGGACTTCAACTCCTGGGACCTGGCGGACCAGTGCTGCGCCAACCTGTTCTGGCGGGTTCCCGCCGCCTGGGACAAGGCCCGGGCCTGGGCGGAGCGGGAGGAGGAGCTCCCGCGCCGGGCCGGTTACGTGCTCATGGCCACCCTGGCCCTCCACGACGCCGCAGCCACCGACGCCGCCTTCGAGGCCTTTTTCCCGGCCATCGAAGCCGGCGCCGGGGACCCCCGGGAGCGGGTGCGCAAGGGGGTCAGCTGGGCCCTGCGCCAGATCGGCAAGCGCTCGCGGGCCTTGAACGCCCGGGCCCTGGAGGTGGCGGAGGCCCTGCAGGACCCCGTCGGCCAGTCCCAGGAGGCCCACCGCCTCGGCCACGAGGCCGAGCGGGAGCTGCGCTCGGAGCTGGTGCAGGACCGTCTGAGCTAGTGTCCTGTCTCAGGAGGGCGCGGGGCGGGGCCGGGAGGGGCCCAGGGCCACCGTCAGCACCAGCGCCCCGGCGACGATCAGGCCGTAGTCCTGGGGCACGCCCAGAAGCACCGCGGCGCTGCCGCCGATCCCGGTCCAGGCCAGGGGGATGGCGAGCAGCCGCCAGGGAGGGCCGCCGGCGGTGAGCAGCAGCATGGCCAGGGTGAGCAGCGTGGTGGGACAGGGGGCCACCCCCGCCAGGGGGATGTCGGCGTAGTCGCGGGGGCCAACCAGGCTGGCCAGCGGCTGGAGCACCAGCGCGTAGCCGGCCAGCAGGGCGGCGAGCCAGCCGCGCCACCCGGTGGCCGGGCCCAGGCGCCAGCGCCCCTGCCAGACCCCATCCCAGGCCAGGAGCGCCCCCTGCACCAGGAACAGGGCCGCGTAGGCGTAGGCCAGGGGGTTGATGGTGGTGAAATAGGTCAGGTGGTAGACGCCGCCCACCACCAGCCAGAAGACCGCCAGGATCCCGGCCACCCCCCGGTCGGCCCAGGGGGGCCGGGCAATGTAAAGGACCACCACCGCCAGCCCCAGCAGCCCCCCCAAAAGGGATAGGGGCCACAGGGCCTGGTTGTAGGCCGCATAGACGCCAAGGAATTCTTCCAGGGTGTACGGCATCCCGTATTCCCGGGTTGCGGGTCAGGGGACCAGTCTACACCACGCGTCTCCTTTACCCGACAGGTCGCGCGAACCTTAGCGCCTCTACCCGGGGGGATCGTCGGAGTCCCCTGCCGTTCATGCGGTGGCGGGGTGCCGCTCCTCCTGACGCTCCAGCTCGCTGAGCACCGAGGACAGGCTGGCGTCGAGCTGCCGGGCCCGGAGCTCCAGGGAGTCCAGGGTCCGGCGCCGCTGGTAATCGTTCAGGTCCGGAATCTCCCCCGCCTCGCGCAGCAGGGCGAGCTGGGTCTGGCGGAAGTGGGTGCGCAGGAACTGCCAGCGGGTTAGCAGCTGGGAGGCGGCGATGTAGGGGTCCTCGCCGTCCTCCACCTCCCGGCGCAGGCGCTCCAGGATCTCCTCCTGGGCGCGGAGGCTGGCGTGTGCGGTGTCCAGGTTGGTTTTCCAGTCCTTTTGCTTCATGGATGCCGACCCTGCTGAATGTGTGGTTGCCTTCCCGGTCGGGGGTCCCCGGGCTGAGGGGAGCATTAGGCCTCGATTCGGGTCGGGCGGCCAATTAGGTGAACCCCCTATGTCCATAAGGCTGCATGGTTTTTCCGCCCCGGCCGCGCCCGGGGCGGAAGGCCCGCGTGGTCGGAACCCGGGACCGAGGGGCCGTGGAGATTTCGGCTTTTCGGGCTTTCGCCGTTCCTGGTTGTCCGGTTGGACGGAATCCCAATGGGCCCACCCCATCCCCTTGCCTCGCGGGGTGATTTCGTGATTGCCCCGATCCGATCGTTGCGGTAAAAATCCCCATAACCTTTTGTTTACCCATCGCGTCCGGGGGTCTACCCGGGCGGCGGAGCGGGCTCCCATGTTGGCTCTTGGCGGACCGGGGTGCGCGCCATCGGCGGTCCGGCCCGGAGGGCCTCCGCAGGACAGCGCCCGTCCACGGTACAGACGCGGTAGTACCCCTGCTCCCGGAGGGTCAGGCGCCACCACAGGTTGCCACGGCGCCCGGGGACCAGGGCGGTGAGTGCCGCCGTCGTTGCCACGGCGAGCGCGAGCATCCGGGCCTCCAGGAGGAGGGCCGCGCCGGCGAGGCCGGCCAGGGCCAGGCCCAGACTCAGCAGGGCGAGGCCCAGGCGCCCCATGCCCTTGCTGAGGGCCCACAGTCCGCCGCCCAGGAAGGCGGGCCAGGAGAACCCCTGCTTCACGGCCCGGACGCCGTGCGCGGGATGCCGATAGATGTCGTAGATTTTCATGGGTACGGGCTCCGTCCGGTGAGGTTGCCTTTTCCCCACCCATAACGGCGGGTGGGCGGGCCATCAATGGGCGCGGACGGTCCCGGTCAGCCAAAGGGGGACGGAAATGGCGACTCGCGCGGACATCGAAGCCGGGGGGGACGGCCTCCGCCTGCGGACGGCGAGGGCGGGCTGATGGCCTCCCCCCTGGAGAAGGTGGCGCCTTGGGGGCGCTCCTTCGAGGAATACCGGGACCTGTTCCGGCTGGAAAACGCCGACCTGGACCGGGCCATCCTGGGCGTGGGCGACGGACCGGCCAGCTTCAACGCCGAGCTCACCCGACGGGGCGGGACGGTGGTCTCGGCGGACCCCCTGTACCGCTTCTCCCCCGCCGACATCCGCCGCCGGATCGACCGGGCCCGCCCGGGCATCGAGGCCGAGCTCCTGGCGAATCTGGAGGGCTACCGCTGGGACTACCACGGCTCCGTGGGGGACCTGATCGAGTCCCGGCGCGTGGCGATGGACGCTTTCCTGGAGGATCTGGAGGCCGGGGAGAGTCCCGGCCGCTACGTAGCCGCCGAGCTGCCCCGGCTGCCTTTCGCCGATGACGCCTTCGACCTGGCCCTCATCTCCCACCTGCTGTTTTCCTACAGCGGCCGCCTTTCCCCGGAATTCCACCTCCAGGCCGCCGCCGAGGCGGCCCGGGTGGCCCGGGAGGTGCGGATCTTCCCCCTGCTGGAGCTGGAAGGCCTGCCGGCCCATGATGTGGCTCCGGTCTGGGAGTGGCTGGAGGGGCAGGGCTGGACGGTGACGGTGGAGGAGGTGGCCTACGAGCTGCAGCCGGGCGGCAACCGCATGCTGCGGGCCCGGTCTACTCCGTCCTGAGGGCGCCCTCCAGCAGGGCCCGCACCGTTTCCGGGCGGCCCTCCGTGGCGATCCAGTCGGCGCGGCTGTCCTTGCGCGCTGGCGTCTCGCGTCGTTTCACCTCCCCGTTGGCGATCTGCAGGACCCACCAGCCGCGCTCGGTGCGGAAGACCCCCTTGAGCCGCTCCACGCGGGTGTCCTCCATCCCCTCCCGGGCCAGGCCCTCCAGCACCGCGGTCAGGCGGTCGTGCTGGAAGCACCGCGCCGCGGGCCACGTGGCGCCCCCGCTGGGGTCCTCCGCCGCCTCCTCGACCGCGTGGGTGTGGCCGTGCGCGTGGTCTTCCGTCCCCGCCGGCTCGGGGAGGCGCAGGGCGAACAGCTCCTCGTCGAGGTGGCCGTGCTCCGTGGTCACCACGCGCAGCTTGGGCGGTTGCAGCCCCGCCGCCCATTCGCGGAAGGCCGCCTCGGTGCCGGGCTCTGCGGCGTCGCAGCGGTTCAGCACCAGGATGTCGGCGGCGTCCGCCATGTGGCGGAAGAAGGGCATCTGCGAGGCGCGGTGCGGCTCGAACTCGGCAGCGTTGAGCAGGGCGATGGTGGGTCGCAGCTCCAGGCGGGATTGCCCGGCCATCTGCCGGAGCAAACCGAGCACCTGGGCGGGGTCGGCCATGCCGCTTGGCTCGATGATCAGCCGGTCGAGTCCGGGCAGCTCCAGCATGCGCTGGAGGGTGGTGACCAGCCCCTCGGCGGCGGCGCAGCACACGCAGCCCCCCGGCACGGTGGCCACCTCCGGTCCGCCTTCCCCGCCCTCCCCCTCCAGGATGGCGCCGTCCAGGCCCACGGGGCCGAAATCGTTGACCACCACGCCTACCTCCTGCTCGCCGGCGTGGCGGCGCAGGTAGTCCAGGGTGGCCGTGGTCTTGCCGACCCCCAGGGGGCCGGCGATCACGTGGCAGGGCAGGGGGGACGGCTCGGGCATGGCTGGACGGAGTGCCTCCGGTGCGGCGGATGGACGGCTATCCTGACGGAGTCGCCCGGGCCCGTCCACCGCCCCGCCTATTCAGATTCATTGAAAAAGGACGCCGCGAAGGGCACGATTGCGCGCACCAAACCTGCGCAGGGAGGAAGGTGCATTGGCATCCGCGAGCTCCGGCAAACGCCGGGTGGCCGTCTGGGACGGGCCGCTCCGGCTGTTCCATTGGTCCCTGGTGGCTCTGATCGGCTTCGGCTGGTGGAGCGGGGAGCAGGGCCTGGACTGGATGGACGCCCACATGCTCGCCGGGCAGGCGGTGCTCGGGCTGGTGGCCTTCCGCCTGCTGTGGGGGCTCTGGGGGAGCCGGCACGCCCGCTTCGCCGACTTTCTGGCCGGCCCCCGGCACGTGGTGGCGGAGCTGCGCGGCCTCCTGCGGAGGCGCCCGGCGCCGCACCTGGGCCACGGACCGGCGGGCGGCTGGGCGGTTATGCTGATCCTGCTGCTGGTGGGGGCGCAGGCCTTCACGGGGCTGTTCACCAGCGACGACATCCTCACCGAAGGACCCCTGGTGGGTACCCTCCCCGGCGACATCGAGAGCTTCCTCAACAGCGCGCACTACGCCCTGTTCGATGCCCTGCTGTGGGTGGTGGGCCTGCACGTTGCGGCGGTGGTGGTGGTCTATCCCTTGCTGGCCCGGGAGGATCTGGTGCGACCCATGATTACCGGATGGAAGCGGGTTTCCACGGCGGGCGGCGAAGAGCCGGAGCGGTTCAGCTGGGGGGTGGTTCTGCGGGGTCTGCTGCTGATGGCGGCGTGCTTGGCGGCGGTGTATTGGGGGGTCGCCGCGGCGGGGTGAGGCGGGCCGGGGCCGGGCCCCGGCCGCCCGGCCGTCAGTCTTCCTTGTAGTCGTCGTGGCAGGCCTTGCAGGATTCGCCCACGGCCTTGAACTTGGGGGCGATGGCGCCCTTGTCCCCGCCCTGCGCCACCTCGGCCAGCTCGGCGGAGGTCTCCTGGAGGTCCTCCATCTTGCCCTGGAAGTCCTCCCAGTTCTCCCAGATGCCGGGCTTGGCCTCGCTGCCGGCCACGTCGGCGGTGCCCTCCACGAAGCCCTCCATGGGCATGTGGGCGAGCTGGGAGACGCGCTCGGCGCGGGTGGCGAACTCCTCGGCGTCGAAGTCGATCTCGCCCTTCATCATGTCGCCCATGGGCTTGAAGTTGTGGCCCATGACGTGGAACACGGACTCGCGGTACTCCACGGCCTTCTCTTCCTCGTCGTCGGCGGCGTGCGCCGTGGCGCCGGTGGCCAGCAGGGCGCCCGCCAGCAGGGTGGCGATCTTGCGGTGCATGGGGTGCTTCCTCCTGCTTCGGTTGGTAGTTGCATGGCTCGCCTTGCCCGCCCCATGGGCGGGACAGGCAAGGGGCAGTCCCGAACCTAGGTAGTGGCCGTCCGCAAGTAAATAAGAAAGTTTCGATGAAAACTTTCAATCATTTTGAATGACCCTCCGGAGGGACGGCCATGGCCCTGACCCTCGAAGCTTTGCAGGTGCTCGACGCCATCGACCGCAAGGGCAGCTTCTCCGCCGCGGCGGCGGAGCTGCACCGGGTTCCCTCCGCCGTCACCTACACCGTGCAACGCCTGGAGGAGGGCCTGGGGGTGAGCCTGTTCGATCGGCGGGGGCACCGTCCCGTGCTGACCGAGGCGGGGCGGTTGGTGCTGGAGCAGGGCCGGCCCATCCTCGATGCGGCCCAGGATCTGGAGGCCACCGCGCAGCGGGTGGCCACCGGCTGGGAGGCGGAACTGCGCATCGCCGTGGACGCCCTGTTCCCCGTGGCGGGGTTGTTCCCCCTGGTGGAGCGGTTCTACGCGGAGCAGCCGGGCGTACAGGTGCGGCTGGGCCGGGAGGCCCTGGCGGGGGCCTGGGAGGCTCTGCTGGACGGCCGGGCCGATCTGGTGGTTGGCGCCACCGGGGACGGCCCCTCCGGCCGGGAATACGCGGTGCGACCCCTGGGGGAGGTGGGGCTGGTGCCGGTGGCGGCCCCGGCCCTGCCTCTGGCCGACCTCGACCGGACCCTGACCCCCGAGGACCTGCGCCCTTACCGGGTCGTTACGGTGGCGGACTCGGCGCGGGAACGGCCCGAGCGCAGCACCGGCCTGCGCAGCGGGCAGCCGGCACTCACCGTCCCGGATCAGGAATCCAAGGTGGCGGCCCTGTTGCGAGGGCTGGGCGTGGGCCATCTGGCCCGGCACGCCGCCGCGCCCCACCTGCGCGCGGGGGCCCTGCGGGAGCTGCGGCTGACGAACCCCGTGCCGCCCACCACCGTCTACCTGGCCTGGCGCACTCCCGTGCGCGGACGGGCCCTGCGCTGGTTCCTGGACGCGCTGGCGGAGCCCGGGGCCCTGGCGTCCTGGCTCGCCCCCTAGGGTTGCCGGCGGGATCGGGCGGGCCTCAATGGAAGGAGTGGCGCGCCGACGCCGGTAGCTTGGCGGGCGGCGCCACTCGCCGCCCCCAGGAGTCCGCCATCAGCTCCCGCAGCCCCTGGGGGGTGACCGCGTGCAGGTCGGCGTGCGCCGGGTTTCCGGCGCCGTAGAGCCCGGCGAGGGCCAAAGACTCCATCTCCACGAGCAGGTCGTCCCGCTGCAGGGCGGCCACCGCCCGCCAATGCGCCACGGCGTCTTCCACCTCCGCGTCCGTGGGGCCCTCCTCCGCCAGTTCCCGGACGGCCTCCTCCACCACCCGACGGCAGGCATCGCGCCATTCCGGATCCGTGTCCACCTCCAGCCACCACAGCCCCTGGTCCGAGTAGGTCTCCTGGTGGGCGCGGAAGCGGTAGGCCAGCTGGGCCTCGTGGCGGAGCTTGCGGTCGAGCCGGCTGTCCATGCCGTCGCCCAGGATGTGGTTGGCGAGGCGTGCCGTGGGCCGCCACGGGGAGGCGGCCCCGGGGGCGGGCAGCAGCCAGAGCAGCTGGCCGAAGCCGTCGGCCCTGGAGGGCGCGGTCCGCACTGGCCCGTGCCAGCGGGGTGGGGCCACCGCCGGCGGGTTCCCGGCGGGCAGGTGCCGCAAGGGGGCCAGGGCTTCGGAAAGCTCGCCCGGATCCACGTTCCCCACGGCGGCTACCAGGATCCGGCCCCCGCGGGCCACGGTGGACCAGTAGCGGGCGAAGGAGGCGGGAGTGGCCCGGGCGAGGGCGTCGGCCTCCCCCAGCAGGGGCCGGGCCAGGGGATCGTCGCCCAGCGCCGCCCCCAGGGCGCGCTCCTCCAGCCGGGTGGCGGGGTTGGCCGCCCAGGCCTCGCGCTCCCGGTCCACGGTGGTGCGGGCGCGATCCAGGGCCTCGCGGCCCAGGGGCCGGGGCGCCAGGGCCTCGGCCAGGAGGCGGGCTAGCTCCGGGGCCCGGGCGGCCGGGACCGTGCCGTGCAGGGCCGTCAGCTCCCGGCCCGTCTGGGCGTTAACCCGGCCGCCCAGGCGCTCGTAGGCCCGCAGCCGCCCCTGGCCGGGCTCCGGGCCCTCCAGAAGAAAATGCTCCAGCAGGTGGGCGTGGCCGTCCTCCCCCGGGGCCTGGTAGCGAACCCCGTTCACCAGCCACAGGCCCAGGGCGGCCCCGGCGAAACCGGGCTTGGGGCGCACCGCCAGCCGCACCCCGTTGGGCCATTCCTCGTGATGGTCTTCCCTCGTCACCGCTCCGTCCTCGCCTTTTTCAGGTGCCGCGGGTCCGGTCTCCGATCCGCCGCTCAACAATCCACCGTATCAGGAAAACCCGGAGCGGGTGTGGGCGAGCCGCCCGCGGGCCCGTTCTTGCACCTTGTTGGTGCCTGCGCCTCGGGCGGCGGCCCCTTACGGTGCACGGCCGCTTGTTTTCCCCGCAAAACATTAATGGAAATCTATGAAATTTAAAGGTTTTTATGTCTGGCACGATCCCTGCCTTAGAAGGGCCGAACGCAAGTGACGCCACGCAAGGAGATTCCCATGCCCGAGCACGTTCCGTTTCGCATTGCCCCATTGGCCGCCTCCGCCGCCCTCCTCGCCGGAGCCGCCACGGCCCAGGCCGAGGTCAGCGGCAACATCGGGGCGGTGTCCCAGTACATCTTCCGCGGCGGCGTCGAGGACAGCCGCACGGCGCTCCAGGGCGGCCTGGATTACGGCCACGATTCGGGCCTCTACGCCGGGACTTGGTTCTCCACCCTTGACTACGGCGCCCCCAACAACAACGAGGTGGACCTGTACGGTGGCTACAGCGGGTCGGCGGGGGGCTTCGACTACGACCTTGGCCTGCTCTACTTCCTCTACACGGGCAACGGCGAGGATCCCGCCGCCGGGGTCGAGGACTCGGATGCCAATGTTCCCGAGGCCTACGTGGCGGGGTCCTACGGCCCCGTAGGCCTGTCCGTGAACTACGCCCTGGACGACGCCACCTGGACCAACCAGGGGGACGTCTACGTCAAGCTGAGCTTCGAGCAGGACCTGCCCCAAGAATTCACCTTTGCCGCGGATGTCGGCTACTACTTCTACGAGAGCGACGGCGAATTCATCACCGGCGGCACGGAGGACGGCGGCTTCCGCGACGCCACCGTGAGCCTCTCGCACCCGCTGGCGGCCACCGGAGCCGACATGAGCCTCAACTACACCTGGGGCGGCAGCGACCGGTTCGACAGCAGCGGCGACGGCTACCTGGACAACCACTTCTGGGCCGGGGCCACCTGGACCTTCTAGAGGAGCGCAGCCATGAAGCTCGTAACCGCCATCATCAAGCCGTTCAAGCTGGACGACGTGCGCGAGGCCCTCGGCGAGGCCGGTGTGCAGGGCATCACCGTGACCGAGGTGAAGGGCTTCGGCCGCCAGAAGGGCCACACCGAGCTCTACCGCGGCGCCGAGTACGTGGTGGACTTCCTGCCCAAGGTGCGCATCGACGTGGTGGTGCCCGCGGACCAGGTGCAGGCGGTGGTGGACGCCATCACCGATACGGCCCAGACCGGCAAGATCGGCGACGGCAAGATCTTCGTGTCCCCCGTGGAGCAGGCGGTGCGCATCCGCACCGGCGAGACCGACGCGGACGCCCTGTAGGCCCAAGGAGCCGAACGAATGGAAGCAATGAATGGACTGAAAGAGCTGAGCTACGCCCTAGACACCTTCTACTTCCTGATGTCCGGGGCGCTGGTAATGTGGATGGCGGCGGGCTTCGCCATGCTCGAGGCGGGGCTGGTGCGGGGCAAGAACACCGCCGAGATCCTGACCAAGAACGTGGCGCTGTTCGCCACCGCGAGCATCATGTACCTGCTGGTGGGCTACCAGATCATGTACGGATCGTCGCTGACCTCGGTCATTCCCGGGCTCGGCTTCCTGATCGGGGCGGACAATCCCACCGAGGCGGTGCTCGCCGGCGGCGACGATGCGCCGTACTACTCCAACCTGTCGGATTTCTTTTTCCAGGTGGTGTTCGTGGCCACGGCCATGTCCATCGTCTCCGGGGCCGTGGCCGAGCGCATGAAGCTGTGGGCCTTCCTGGCCTTCGCGGTGATCATGACCGGCTTCATCTACCCGGTGCAGGGCATGTGGACCTGGGGCGGCGGCTGGCTCGACCAGGCCGGCTTCTCGGACTTTGCCGGCTCCGGCATCGTGCACATGGCCGGTGCCTCCGCCGCCCTGGCCGGGGTGCTTCTGCTCGGGTCGCGGCGGGGCAAGTACGGCCCCGGAGGCGTCATCAACGCCATTCCCGGCGCCAACCTGCCACTGGCGACGCTCGGTACCTTCGTGCTGTGGCTGGGCTGGTTTGGCTTCAACGGCGGCTCCGAGCTGGCGGTGGCGAGCGTGGAGTCGGCCAACAACGTCGCCCGGGTCTTCGTCAACACCAACACTGCCGCGGCCGGCGGAGTGGTGGCCGCCCTGCTGACCGCGCGCCTCCTGTTCGGCAAGGCCGACCTCACCATGACCCTGAACGGCGCCCTGGCCGGGCTGGTGGCCATCACCGCCGAGCCGCTGGCGCCGTCGCCGCTTCTGGCCCTGGTGGTCGGCGCCGTGGGCGGCATCCTGGTGGTGCTGTCCATCGTGGGGCTCGACAAGCTCCGGATCGACGACCCGGTGGGCGCCATCTCGGTGCACGGCGTGGTGGGGATCTGGGGGCTGCTGGCGGTGCCGCTGTCCAACGCCGGCGCCAGCCTCGGGGCCCAGCTGCTCGGCATGGTCGGCATCTTCGCCTGGGTGTTCCTGGCCAGCCTGCTCGTCTGGGGCATCCTCAAGGCGGCGATGGGCATCCGCGTCTCCGGGGAGCTGGAGTACGAGGGCCTGGATCTGAGCGAGTGCGGCCTGGAGGCCTATCCGGAGTTCGAGGGATCGCGGACCTGAGCGGGACGGCGGTGAGACAGGCCGGCTCCCGAGGTTTGGGCAGGCGATAGCCGGCCGCGTTCGGAAGGCCCCGGGAACCGCCCAACGCGGGCAGGCCCGGGGCCTTTTTGGGGTGCAGGTGACGCAAAAAAGGCCCGCGGCCGATCCCGGCCACGGGCCTTTTCCTTCCTATGGTGCGCGGGGTGGGACTTGAACCCACACGAGCGTAAGCCCACTAGCCCCTCAAGCTAGCGCGTCTACCGATTCCGCCACCCGCGCGAGCGACTGGTGCCCGCGACTGGACTTGAACCAGTGGCCTCACCCTTACCAAGGGTGTGCTCTACCGGCTGAGCTACGCGGGCATCCGACTGGTGCTGTCCCCGTGGGGACATCGCAAGCCTATGGAGCACTCTGCATGGTCGGGGTGTGCGCTCAGCGGCGCTCCCCACAGGCCTGCTTAGACCACGAATATGGTCGGGGTGGGCGGATTCGAACCACCGGCCCCCGCCTCCCGAAGGCGGTGCTCTGCCAGGCTGAGCTACACCCCGTGGAAACAGGCCGCGTGGCAGCCCGGTTCCCGGCAAATGGAGCGGGCGATCGGATTCGAACCGACGACATCCACCTTGGCAAGGTGGTGCTCTACCAGCTGAGCTACGCCCGCTTTTCGCCTTGAAATATGGTGCGCGGGGTGGGACTTGAACCCACACGGCCTTGCGGCCACTAGATCCTGAATCTAGCGCGTCTACCGAATTCCGCCACCCGCGCTTCTGACGCCCGTTCCGGGCTATGGTTCCCTGCATCCAGGGTGGCCGATCATGGCTTCCCGCTGCAAGGGTCGTTTAGGATAGGATTCTGCGGCCTTGGAGGCAAGGGGGGGAAGGCGGTTTCTTGCAATTTTCTTGGAGTGTGGCAACAATCGGAAACGGGAGGGGTTCGCAAGTGCCTGAAAGATCGGAGAACCAAGGCGCATCCGGGACGCCCCCGTTCAAGGGCTTCGCCCATCCCCAAGGGACGGGCTTGACCCTGAGCGTGCGCGGCTGCCGCTGGTCCCTGACCCTCAAGACTCCCGACGGCGGGCCCTATCCTCCCTTCGAGGAGTACCACCAGCTGGAGATGACCGCCGCCGACCTGCAGCGGTTCATCAACGGCCGGGGGCTGGAGTGGCGGCGGCAGACCGGGGAGACCGGACGGGAGGAGCTGGTGGCCATGGACAACGGCTTCTCCGTCCACCTTACCCCGGCCCTGGAGACCCCCCTGGACGAGGCGGCCATGGTCGCCGAGCTGGAGGCCCGGCTCGCGTAGCGGGCCGGGGTAACGGGCGCCCCCTCGCGGGGACAGAAGGGGAGAAGCAGCATGGCACAGCGCAGTCGGACCCGCTATTCCGTGGCCGGCGCCGCGGTCAAGGGGGTGGAGGGCGGCTTGCCCCGGCCCCTCTACGAGGCCCTGCCGGTGCTGTACATCGGCGCCGCCGTCGTCTTTCTGTACCTGGTGGATTCGCCGCTAGTCTTCCTGTCCAGCGCCCTGTTCGGCGCCGCCGGCATGGGGGTGCTCTGGATGCGGTTCCGGGCGCGCCGCGGGGACTGACCCGCCGCCTCAGTCTCGCCCCGGGGTCCAGTGGCCGGGGCAGTCCCATTGCCACAGGGGCGGGGGGTCGGCGTCCAGCCGGGCGGCGGTGAGCGCCCCGCCCCAGACGCAGCCCGAGTCCAGGCCGAGGACGTCCCCGGAGCGGGTGAGCCCGTTGGCGGCCCAGTGGCCGTAGACCACCCGGGTGCCTTGCCAGCGCCGGTCCCGGTGGGCGAACCAGGGGCCGAAGCGGGGATCTTCCGGCTGGGCGCCTCCCCAGTCGAATTCCCCATCCGCCGTGCAGTAGCGGGTGCGGGTCAGCACCGCCGCGGTGAAGCGGAGCCATTCCCACTCCCGTTCGGGAGCGGGCTCGTGGGTGGGGAGGGCGGCGGTGGACAGGGAGCCGGCCAGCTCCGGGCCCCACCGGCCCCGGAGCGCCTGGCCGACCGCCTCGGCCCGGCGCCGCGCCTCCGCCAGGTCCCAGCCGGGATGCAGGGCGGCGTGGACCATGGTCCAGCCCGGCGGGTCGTCGTTGTGGAGCAGCGGTTGTCGGCGCAGCCAGTCCACCAGGGCCGGTCCGTCCTCCGCCTCCAGGAGCTCCGCCAGCGTGTCCTTCCTGCGGAAGGCCGCGTGGCCGTGGGCGAGGGCGAGGAGGTGCAGGTCGTGATTGCCCAGCACCACCCGTACGGTCTCCCCCAGCCCGCGCAGACGACGCAGCACCTTCAGCGACCGCGGGCCTCGGTTCACCAGGTCCCCCACCAGCCACAGCCGGTCTCGGTCGGGATCGAAGCGGATCCGGCCCAGCAGGCCTTCCAGCTCTTCCCCGCAGCCCTGGATGTCGCCGATGGCGTAGACGGCCAATGCGTTCCCCGTGATTGGTTGGGGGCCGTATTCTGCCGGCCCGGGCGGCGGGCGGGGCTAGGCTTCGCCGGCGGCGGGGCGGGGCCGACGGAGCACCGGGGCCGGATCCGCCTGCGGGGGTCCCAGGTAGGCGCCCTGGCCGTAGTGCACGCCCATCTCCTGGAGCAGGGCCAGGGTCTGGCCATTCTCCACGAACTCGGCCACCACCTCCTTGCCGAGGGTGTGGGCGATGTCCACCAGGGCGCGGACGATGGCCCGGTCGAGGGTGGAGCCGGACAGCTCGCGGATGAAGTGGCCGTCGATCTTCACCAGGTCCACCGGCAGCTCCCGCAGGTAGGCGAAGCTGGCGAAGCCGCTGCCGAAATCGTCGAGGCTGAAGCGGCACCCCATCTCCTTGAGGGTCCAGATCATGTTCTTGGCCGCCGCCATGTTGGCGATGGCCACCGTCTCGGTGATCTCGAACACCACGGCGGAGGGGTCCAGCTTCCGGCGCTCGATCTCCTGGCGGATCTCGTCGCAGAGCTGCTGGTCGTTGAAGGCGCCGGCGGAGAGGTTGATCGAGAATGTGAGGCCCGGCCGCTCCCGGCGCTCCCTGGCCAGCCGGGCCAGGGCGTGGCGCACCACCCAGCGGTCGATCTCGCCCATGAGGCTGAAGCGCTCGGCGGTGGGGAGGAACTCGGCGGGAAGCAGGAGCTCGCCGTCCTCCTCCATCCGCAGCAGGGCCTCGTGGAAGTCCCCGGTCTCGCCGCCGAGGCCCCGGATGGGCTGGTAGACCAGTCGGAAGCGGTCCTGATTGAGGGCGCTGCGCAGCCGGTGGAACATCTCCAGCCGCTTGCTCATGAGCTGACCGGCCGCCTCCCCGGGCTGGTAGAGGCTGATGCGGTCGCGCCCCTCCTCCTTGGCCTGGTTGCAGGCGAGGTCGGCGCGGGCCAGGAGGTCCCCGGCTGTGTCCGAGCTGTCCCGCAGGGGGGCGACGCCGATGCTCACGGAGAGGGTCATGTCCCGCTTGCCCACCCGGAAGCCGAACCGGGCCAGCCGGTCGCGGATGCTCTCTCCCAACCCACAGGCCGCCTCCTCCCCCAGCCCGGGCACCGCCAGGACGAACTCATCGCCTCCCACCCGCCCGAGCAGGGCCTCGGTGGGCTGGGCGGCGATGAGCTCCTTGGCCACCTCGGCGAGGAGGTGGTCGCCGGTCTCGTGGCCGAGGGTGTCGTTGACGTAGCGGAACTGGTCGATGTCGATGTAGAGCAGGGCCAGGCGCGGATCCCGGGTGGTCTCCTGCCGCTCCACCTCCTCCTGGAGGCGCTGCTGGAGGTGTTGCCAGTTGAGGAGCCCGGTCAGCGGGTCCAGATAGGCCTGCTGGGCGAGCTGCTCCGCACGCTTGCGGTGGCGGCCCGCGGTGCGGGCCAGGGCCACCAGGTCGGCGATGGAGCCGGCGAAGGCCACCTCCGCCTCGCTCCAGGCCCGTCGGCCGCCGGTGTGCTCGAAGCAGACCACGCCCGCCACCTCGCCCTCGAGGAGGATCGGGGCGTCCAACAGGGCCCGCACCCCGTGCCGGGCCAGATAGGTGGAGGCCAGCTCATGGAGGTTGGGGTCCGAGGTGGTGTCCGCCACCTCCAGGACCCGGTTGGAGCGCAGGGCCTCCACATAGGCGGGCGCCTGGGCGGTGTCCAGCACCTCCCCGGCGGTGTGGTGACCCGCGGTGCGCTCGAAGTTTTCGGCGCAGCGCAGGAACTGGTAGTCGGGGGAGAACCACCACACGTTGAACCGTTCCACGTCCAGGGCGGCGGCGGCGCGCTCGGCGATGTGCACCAAGCCCCAGCCCTCGTTGCTGATGATGTCCTCCGCCTCCCGGGCCAGGTCGGCGATGGTTTCCTGGAGCTGGCGGGCCTGCACCTCCTCCCGGCGGTCCGCGATCACCAGGTTGTAGTGGCGGCGCTCATACAGCGGCGTGCCAAGGTGGCGCAGGAAGATCCGCACCGGGATCCGCTGGCCGTCCCGGGACAGCAGCACCGCATCCCGGCGGAGGCCGCGGACCAGGTCGGGCGCCTCCTGGGGTGTGGGGAGCTCCCGCAGCGGCGAACCGGGCGCGGTGAGGGAGTGGAAGGTCCGGCCCGCCAGGGCCTCGGGGGAGTACCCCAGCAGCTCGTGGATGTTGGTGGAGACGCGGCGCAGGGTCTGATCCGGGGCCACGGTGGCGAAGGCGAAGCCCGCCTCGCGGGACACATTGTCCCAGAAGGAGAACTGCCGCCCTTCCTCCCGCAGGAGGCGCATGGAGGCCAGCACCACCCCCAGGATCAGGAAGGAGACGGCCAGGCCGGGGAGCTCGGCGACCCAGGGCCCGCCCAGCCAGGGGGCGTCCATCTGGGCGAAGGCGATGGCCTGGCGGGCCGCCATGAGGGAGGTGAGCGCGGCCAGGAAGAGGAGGGGCAGGCGGCGGTCCCGCAGCAGGAGCCAGAGGGTCAGGCCCAGGCCCGTCAGGCGGACCGTGATGGAGAGGAGGAGCAGGGTGCCCATGGTCCGGTTCCATGCCCTTTGCGATGAGGTAGCGTCCCGGGGGACCGGGGCAGGCCGCGGTGGGGCCTAGCATAGCGCGAAAAGAGTTCTCATGCATGGGGCTACGCCGTTCAGTGGCCGTTCCCCATGCCGCCGTGGCCGCCGCCGAAGACCATCCACAGGGTCCACAGGCCGAAACCGACGACCAGGGCCCCGGCCGCCCGGCGCACCCAGGGGTTGCCGAGCCAGCGCCCCAGGGCGGCGGCGAACATGCCCATGGCCATGAGGTTGGGCAGGGTGCCCAGGCCGAAGGCCAGCATGAGCAGGCCGCCCTGGATCGCCCCCCCGGCGGTGAGGGCCTGTACCAGGACCATGTACACCATGCCGCAGGGCAGCCAGCCCCAGACGGCGCCGAGCCCCAGAGCGGTCCCCAAACCCTGGACGGGGAGCAGACGCTGGCCGAGGGGCTCCAGGCGGCGCCACAAAGGCATGCCGATGCGCTCCACCCGGCTGAAGGAGGGCCACCAGCCGCCGATGTACAGGCCCAGGGCCACCATGATGAGCCCGGCCAGGCTGCGCAGGACGACCGGGCCGGTGTCGTGCGGGGTTCCTAAAGCAAGGGCGGTGCCAAGGGCGCCGGCGAAGAGGCCGGCCACGGTGTAGCTGGCGATGCGGCCCAGGTTGTAGGCCGCCAGGAAGGGCAGCTGCCGCCATACCGAAGCGCGGATGCGCTCGTCCAGGCCGAAGGTGAGGGTGGCCGTGATGCCGCCGCACATGGTGGCGCAGTGCGGGCCGCCCAGCAGGCCCACCAGGAAGGCGGCGGAAAGGGTGAGGGCTTCCATCTCCAAGGGAAAATGCTCCGCATGCCGGAAAGGGGGAAGGGTAAGCCATCCCGGGGCAAGAATCCATAACCTTATTTCCGGTATGGGAATTCGGACAAAAAAATGGAGCGGGCCGGGAAAAGGGGGGGGAAACCGGCAACCGCTCCACCGGGCCGCGAACGACCCTAAACCAACCGAAATGTCGATGCCCGAAGGCATCTAAGGGAGGGCTTGGCCCTCGCTATGGCCTCGCCCGTTCCCATTGCAAGCCCGATGCCAAGACCGTCGTCGCGCTGCAACCGGCATCGGGCCAGGGTGTTTGTTCCTTGCGACACAGTTCCCAGGCTATCGCATTGCGCCAAACGGGACAAGGGGTGTCCGGAACGGAACGGGGTAAGGGGACGCGACGGTAGCCAAAGGGGATACGCGGGGATACATTGGAGCCATGGACCGTGTCTTGATATGGGTCAAGGCGCGACCCCGCAAGGGAGGAGGATGTCCGTATGCGTTACCTGCTGGCCGTGGCTGTCCCGCCCGCCTCCGTCTGTCGCCTCGGCTGTCATACCGCGCCCCCCATCGCGGTCTTCTGGCTGGCCGCGCTGACCACCGTCTTCCTGGCTCCGTCCTGGAATGGGGTCTGGCTGTCGCTGGCGGCCTTCTTCTGGGTGGCCGCGACCACCTGGGCGGTGCTCACCCTGCGCAGCGCCGAGGCCGACAGCCGCAACAGCCCGGAGAGCAACCGGCGCCGTTCCGTGCGCCCGGACCGTCGGTATCCCGGCGAAGGGGAGATCCCCTTGAAGGATTGAACGAGGGGCCGTGCCCTTAGCGGGCCGCGGTGGCGGGGCCCAGGCGGTGGGCCAGGACCTCGGCGAGGTAGCGCCCGGTATGGCTCTCGGGCTCGTGGGCCACATCCTCGGGCGTGCCGGTGGCCAGGATCCGTCCGCCGCCCTCGCCGCCCTCCGGGCCGAGGTCGATGACCCAGTCCGCGGTCTTCATGACGTCCAGGTTGTGCTCGATCACCAGCACCGTGTTGCCGTGGTCTCGCAGGCGGTGCAGCACCGAGAGCAGCTGCCGGATGTCGTCGAAGTGCAGGCCCGTTGTGGGCTCGTCGAGGATGTACAGGGTGCGGCCCGTATCCCGCCGGGACAGCTCGCGGGCCAGCTTGACCCGCTGGGCCTCGCCGCCGGACAGGGTGGTGGCGCTCTGGCCCAGCTTCACGTAGGACAGCCCCGCGTCCATGAGGGTCTGGAGCTTGTTGGCCACCGCGGGGACGGGATCGAAGAACTCCCGCGCCTCCTCGATGGTCATCTCCAGCACCTCGTGAATGTTCTTGCCCTTGTACCGCACCTCCAGGGTCTCCCGGTTGTAGCGCTTGCCCCCGCACTCGTCGCACGGCACGAAGGCGTCGGGCAGGAAGTGCATCTCCACCTTGATGACGCCCTCGCCCTGGCAGGCCTCGCAGCGCCCGCCCTTGACGTTGAAGGAGAAGCGCCCGGGCTTGTAGCCGCGGGTGCGGGCCTCCTGGGTGCCGGCGAACAGCTCCCGCACGGGGGTGAAGATGCCGGTGTAGGTGGCCGGGTTGGAGCGCGGCGTGCGGCCGATGGCCGACTGGTCGATGTTGACAATCTTGTCGATGCGCTCCAGCCCAAAGATGGCGTCGTGCGGCGCGGGCTGGGCGCGGGCGCCGTGCAGCTCGCGGGAGACGCCCTTGGCCAGGGTCTCGTTGATGAGGGTGGACTTGCCGGAGCCGGAGACGCCGGTGATGCAGGTGAACAGCCCCAGGGGGATGTCCACGCTGACGCCCTGGAGGTTGTTGCCCCGGGCCCCCGCCACCGTTATCACGTGGTCGTCCGCGGGGGCATGGCGCTCGGCGGGAATGGCGATCTCCTCGCGGCGGGACAGGTAGGCGCCGGTGAGGCTGTCGGTGTTGCGGGCCACCTCGTCCGGCATGCCGGTGGCCACCACCTCGCCGCCGTGGGTGCCGGCGCCCGGGCCCATGTCCACCACGTGGTCGGCGGCGCGGATGGCCTCCTCGTCGTGCTCCACCACGATCACCGTGTTGCCCAGGTCGCGCAGGTGCTTGAGGGTGCCCAGCAGGCGGTCGTTGTCGCGGGGGTGAAGGCCGATTGAGGGCTCGTCGAGCACGTACATGACGCCCACCAAGCCGGCGCCGATCTGGCTGGCCAGGCGAATGCGCTGCGCCTCGCCGCCGGAGAGGGTGTCCGCCGAGCGGTCCAGGGTCAGGTAGTTGAGGCCCACGTCCACCAGGAACGACAGCCGGTCGTTGATCTCCTTGAGGATGCGCTCGGCGATCTGGGCCCGGCTGCCGTGCAGGTCCAGCTCCCGGAAGAAGTCCAGGGTGCGGTGCACGGGGTCCGCCGTGACCTCGTGGATGGCCCGGCCGCCCACCAGCACGTGGCGCGCCTCGATGCGCAGGCGCGCGCCGCCGCAGTCCGGGCAGGGCTCCTCGGTGATGTACTTGGCCAGGTCCTCGCGCACCGCGGCGGATTCCGTCTCGCGGTAGCGCCGCTCCAGGTTGGGGATCACCCCCTCGAAGGGCATGTCCCGGTAATGGGCGCTCCCCGACTCCGACTCGAAGGTGAAGCGGATCTGCTCGCCGCCCGAGCCGTATAGGATGACGCGCTGCGCCTCCTCGGGGAGCCGCTCAAAGGGGGTCTCGGTGTCGAAGCCGTAGTGATCGCCGAGGGCCTCCAGCATCTGGAAGTAGAAGTGGCTGTGGCGCTTGTCCCACGGCCGGATGGCGCCCTCGCGCAGGGTCCAGTCGGTGTGCGGGATGACCCGCTTGGGGTCGAAGGAGCTGATCACCCCCAGGCCGTCGCAGGTGGGGCAGGCGCCGTGGGGGTTGTTGAAGGAGAACATCCGGGGCTCGAGGTCCGGATAGGAGACGTTGCAGTCGGGGCAGGCGAAGCGCTCGGAGAACAACAGCTCCGGACCGTCGGCCACCTGCACCTGGGCCAGGCCCTCGCCGTGGCGCAGGGCCGTCTCCAGGGACTCGGCCAGCCGGTTGCGGGCGTCCTCGCGCACCTTCAGGCGGTCCACCACCAGCTCCACCTGGTGGGCCCGCTTGCCGTCGAGCTCCGGGATGCCGGCATCGAGCTCCGCCATCACGCCGTCCACCCGCGCGCGGATGAAGCCCTGGGCGCGCATCTTCTCCAGCAGCTCGCGGTGCTCGCCCTTGCGTCCCCGCACGATGGGCGCCAGCACGTAGATGCGCGTGCCCTCCTCCATGCCCAGCACCTGGTCCACCATCTGCGTGACGGTCTGGGCCCGGATGGGCTTGCCGCAGGAGTAGCACACCGGCTGCCCCACCCGGGCGAAGAGCAGGCGCAAGTAGTCGTAGATCTCCGTGACCGTGCCCACCGTGGAGCGCGGGTTGTGGGAGGCGGTCTTCTGCTCGATGGAGATGGCCGGCGACAGCCCCTCGATGGACTCCACCTCCGGCTTGCTCATCATGTTGAGGAACTGCCGGGCGTAGGCGGAGAGGCTCTCCACGTAGCGCCGCTGGCCGTCGGCGTAGAGGGTGTCGAAGGCGAGCGAGGACTTGCCGGACCCGGAGACCCCGGTGATGACCACCAGCCGGTCCCGCGGGATGTCCACATTGATGTTCTTCAGGTTGTGGGTGCGCGCGCCGCGGACCTGGATCCAGTCCATGGTTATCCGTTGTGCTGGAGGGGCCCGCCGGGGGCGGGCCGTAGGAATCAGGGTGTGGCCGGGCAAGGCCGGGCCGGACTCCGCCCGTTATGCCGGGCCGGGGAAACGAGGTATCATAGCCCCTTTCGCGCGGGAGGGGCAAAGCCCGCCAGGAGGAACCCCAGGAGTACCGTCCTTGAGCGAGGAAAATACCGTAATGTCCTCGGCCGAGCGCCGGGCCTCCCTGTCGCTGGCGGGGATCTTCGGCCTCCGGATGCTTGGACTCTTCCTCATCCTTCCCGTCCTCAGCCTCTACGCCCACGAACTGCCCGGCGCAACTCCCCTGCTGATGGGCACCGCCATCGGCGCCTACGGCCTGACCCAGGCCCTGCTGCAGATCCCCTTCGGCGCCGCCTCCGACCGGCTGGGGCGCAAGCCGGTGATCGCCTTCGGGCTGGCGCTGTTCGCCGTGGGCTCGGTGCTGGCGGCGGTGGCCGACAACATCTACCTGCTCCTGCTCGGCCGAGTCCTGCAGGGCGCCGGGGCCATCGGGGCGGCGGTGATCGCCATGGTCGCCGACCTCACCCGCGAGGAGACCCGCACCCGGGCCATGGCGCTGATCGGCATGACCATTGGCGTTTCCTTCGCCATTTCCCTGGTGCTGGGGCCCACCCTGGAGCACTGGATCGGCGTTCCTGGCATCTTCTGGCTTACCGCCGTGCTGTCGGCGGGGGCCATCGCCGTGGTGTACCTGGTGGTGCCGGAGCCGGAGCATTCCGGCCGCCACCGGGACGCCGAGCTGTCCCGGGAGATGCTGGGGGGCATCCTGCGCAATCCCACCCTCCTGCGGCTGGACTTCGGCATCTTCGCCCTGCACCTGGTGCTCACCGCGCTGTTCGTGGTGATCCCGCCGCTGCTGGTGGAGGAGGCGGGGCTGGCCACCTCCCGCCAATGGGTCCTGTACCTGCCGGTGGTGCTAGCCTCCTTCGTGCTCATGTTCCCCCTGGTGTTCCTGGCCGAGGCGCGGCGCCTCATGCAGCCGGTGTTCCTGGGGGCCATCGCCGTGCTGGTGGCCGCCCTGCTCCTGCTGGCCTGGCTGCCTCCGGGGCCGTGGAGCCTGGGCCTGGCTCTGGTGGCCTTCTTCACCGGCTTCAACGTCCTGGAGGCCAGCCTGCCCTCGCTCATCTCCAAGGCCGCCCCGGCGGCGGCCAAGGGGACGGCCGTGGGGGTCTACAACGTGGCCGAGTTCTTCGGCGCCTTCCTGGGCGGCACCCTGGGCGGCGCGGTGGCGGGGGCCTACGGCGCGGAGGGGGTGTTCCTGATCGGCGCGGTGGTGGCCCTGGTCTGGCTGGGGGTGGCCCTATCCGGCCCCGTGCCCCATCATGTATCCACCCGCCTGATCGCTGTGGGCGCCCTGGAGCCGGGGGAGGCCCGGGATCTGGAGCGGGCCCTGCAGGAGGTGGAGGGCATGGTGGAGGTGCGGGTGTTCGCCGACGAGGGCACCGCCTACTGCAAGGTGGATCGCCAGCGCCTTGACGAGGATGCCCTGGGCGGAGTCCTGGACTGGGCGCGGGCGGAGGCCGAGGCGGCCGGCTAGCCGGGGCGGACGCGGTAACGAACAGTACACAAGGAAGGGGAGCATCATGGCCAGCGGCGGCGTGAACAAGGTCATCCTGATCGGGAACCTGGGACGGGATCCCGAGATCCGCTACACCACCAACGGCAACGCGGTGGCCAACCTCAGCCTGGCCACCACCCGGCGCTACCGGGGCCGGGACGGTCAGCAGCAGGAAGAGACCGAGTGGCACCGCGTGGTGATGTTCTCCCGGCTGGCGGAGATCGCCGGCGAGTACCTGCGCAAGGGCTCCCAGGTCTACATCGAGGGTCGCCTGCAGACCCGCAAGTGGCAGGACAACAACGGTCAGGACCGCTACACCACCGAGGTGGTGGCCAACGAGATGCAGATGCTCGGCGGGGGCGGTTCCGGCGGCGGTGGCCGGGGCGGCGGGAGCTGGGACCAGTCGGCCCCCTCCGACTTCGACCAGACCGCCCCGCAGGGCGGCGGGTCCGGAGGCGGCGGCCAGCCCGACTTCGATCAGGATTTCGAGGACGATATTCCGTTCTGATTAACACCTATCCTCAGATTGTTAAGTATCGGTTCTAGGCCCGCAAGTAGCGGGCCTTTTTTGGTTTTTAGGTTTGTAAAGTTTTTAAGCGGGAGGTGGAGTTATTTTCCACCCTTCGAAAAAGTAAAGTTTGGGGGTTAAATGGACCAGGGGGCCTATGACCGAGGCATCGACCTGAAGCTCATCCAGCCGGGCAAACCCACGCAGAATGCCTACATCGAGAGCCTCAACGGGCGGTTTCGGGACGAATGCCTCAACGAGCACTGGTTCACCAGACTGAACCACGCCAGACAAGAGATCGCCGCCTGGCGAAGGGACTACAACGAGCTGCGCCCACATTCTGCGCTGGATTACCGAACCCCGGCGGAATTCGCAGCGGCCTATCGTCAGGAGCGGAAAGCAACTGCCGACGAGCCGGATATGGCCGAATAACCCCTGGG
>NZ_JBKGZG010000044.1:0-20290 GCF_046545655.1 Thiohalorhabdus sp.
GTGACCTGGTGGTTCTACTACCGGAAGAACGCCGAGGTGCCCTGTTAAGCGCCCTGGGAACGGGAACGGTGGAAGGGCGCAAGGCCGGATCCCTCGGGGTCCGGCCTTTTTATGGGCGATCTCCGCAATCGGCATGGAGACCTACCCCCATGGGTAGGTGGGAATACTCCCATTCGGCACCACAAACCTACTCTTCACGGTTCTATCCCCGGTTTGCGGAAGTTTCTACCTTTATACCCAAGGTAAACGCATCGCGGTCCCGGGCCCCGGCAGGGAACGGATCAGGGGCTTCGACCAGCAGCGGCGAAGGAGTCAGCAATGGGTGATTTTTTGGATCGTCTGCGGTTCTTCAGCAAGAACGGCGAGGAGTTCGCCGGCGGCTGGGGGAAGGTGTCGGACGAGGATCGGGCCTGGGAGGATACCTACCGCAACCGCTTCCAGCACGACAAAGTGGTGCGCACCACCCACGGGGTGAATTGCACGGGTAGCTGCAGCTGGAAGGTGTTCGTCAAGAACGGCCTCATCACGTGGGAGATGCAGCAGACCGACTACCCCCGTACCCGGCCGGACCTGCCGAACCACGAGCCGCGCGGCTGCCAGCGGGGGGCAAGCTTCTCCTGGTACGAATACAGCCCCCACCGCATAAAGTATCCCCTGGTGCGCGGCCGCCTGGTGGAGATGTACCGCCGCGAGCGCCAGACCAAGGACCCGGTGGAGGCCTGGGCCGCCATCGTCGAGGAGCCCGAGAAGGCCCGCGCCTACAAGGGCGTGCGCGGCCTGGGCGGCTTCGTCCGCACCAGCTGGGACGAGGCCCAGGAGATGATCGCCGCGGCCAACGTCTACACCGCCAAGACCCATGGCCCGGACCGCATCAACGGTTTCTCCCCCATCCCGGCCATGTCCATGCTCAGCTACGCGGCCGGCTCGCGCTACCTTTCGCTGATCGGCGGCAACTGCCTCTCCTTCTACGACTGGTACTGCGACCTGCCGCCGGCCTCGCCGCAGACCTGGGGCGAGCAGACCGACGTCCCCGAGGCGGCCGACTGGTACAACTCCACCTACCTCATCGTCACGGGCGCCAACCTGCCCATGACCCGGACGCCGGACGCGCACTTCTACGCCGAGGCCCGCTACAAGGGCACCAAGGTGGTGTCCATGGCCCCGGACTACGCCGAGTACGTGAAATTCGCCGACCTGTGGATGCCGGTGAAGCAGGGCACCGACGCCGCCGCCTTCCTGGCCATGGGCCACGTGGCGCTCAAGGAATTCCACCTGGATCGCCAGGACCCCTACTTCCACGACTACGTCAAGCGCTACACCGACATGCCCATGGTGGTGCGCCTGGAAGAGGACGGCGGCACCTACCGGCCCGGCCGGCTGCTGCGCGCCTCCGACTTCGACGGCTCCCTCGGCGAGGACAACAACCCCGAGTGGAAGACCATCGTCTTTGATCAGGCCGCCGGCGAGTTCGCCGCGCCCAACGGCTCCATCGGCTTCCGCTGGGGCGAGGACGGCAAGTGGAACCTGGAGCAGAAGGCCGGCGGCCGCGAGATCGACGCGGCGCTCTCCTTCATCGACGGCTCCGATGACGTGGTCCCGGTGGCCTTCCCGCACTTCGCCGAGGACGAGCCCGAGGAGCTGGCCCGCAACGTGCCGGTGCGCACCCTGGAGATCGACGGCGAGCAGGTGCGCGTGGCCACGGTGTTCGACCTGCAGGCGGCCCAGTACGGCCTGGACCGCGGCCTGGGCGGCGACAACGTGGCGGCCAGCTACGACGACGCCGACGTGGCCTACACCCCGGCGTGGGCGGAGAAGGTCACCGGGGTCAAGAAGGCGGATCTGATCCGCACCGGGCGGGAGTTCGCCGACAACGCGGCCAAGACCCACGGCAAGTCCATGGTGATCCTCGGCGCGGCGATCAACCACTGGTACCACAACGACATGAACTACCGCGCCATCATGAACCTGCTGCACCTGTGCGGCTGCGTCGGCCAGTCCGGCGGCGGGTGGGCGCACTACGTGGGCCAGGAGAAGCTGCGGCCGCAGGCCGGCTGGGCGCCCATCGCCTTCGGCCTCGACTGGCACCGGCCGCCGCGGCACATGAACGGCACCACCTTCTACTACTTCCACACCGACCAGTGGCGCTACGAGACCATCGATCCGGCCGCCCTCAAGGTGCCCGGCGCCCGGGACAAGGACAATGGCTACCAGCTGGCGGACTACAACGTGGTGGCCCAGCGCCTGGGCTGGCTGCCGTCGGCGCCGCACTTCAACGAGAACCCGCTGGAGATCGTGCGCAAGGCCGAGGCGGACGGCGCCACCACCGAGGAGGCGGTGGCCGAGCATGTGGTGGGGCGGCTGAAGTCCGGCGACCTGCGCTTCGCCAGCGAGGACGTCGACAACCCCACCAACTTCCCCCGCAACCTGTTCGTGTGGCGCTCCAACCTGCTCGGCTGCTCGGCTAAGGGCCACGAGTACTTCCTCAAGCACCTGCTGGGCACCCAGAACGGCGTCATGAACGAGGCCGACGCCCCCGCCGGGCGCCCCGAGGAGATCGAGTGGCACGAGGAGGCCCCCACCGGCAAGCTCGATCTGCTGGTGGACATCAACTTCCGCATGAACTCCACCGGCCTGCACTCCGACATCGTGCTGCCCACGGCCACCTGGTACGAGAAGAACGACCTCAACACCAGCGACATGCACCCCTTCATCCACCCGCTTTCCGAGGTGGTGAACCCGCTGTGGGAGAGCAAGAGCGACTGGGACATCTTCAAGGGCCTGGCGGCCAAGTTCGGCGAGCTGGCCGGCGACCACCTGGGCACCCAGAAGGACCTGGTGGCCATGCCCATGCAGCACGACACCGCCGCGGAGATCGCCCAGCCCTTCGAGGTGCAGGACTGGAAGAAGGGCGAGTGCGAGCCCATCCCGGGCAAGACCCTGCCGGTGCTCAAGGTGGTGGAGCGCGATTTCGCCAGCACCGGGCACAAGTTCATCAGCCTCGGTCCCTTGATGGAGAAGGCCGGCAACGCGGTGAAGGGCGTGACCTGGGAGACCGGCCAGGAGATCGAGGAGCTGCGCCACCACATCGGCACGGTGGAGTCCGAGGGCGTGGGCAAGGGCCAGCCGTCCCTGGAGTCGGACATCCAGGCGGCCGACGCCCTGATGAGCATGGCGCCGGAGACCAATGGCGAGGTGGCCTACCGCACCTGGTCCCTGCTGTCCAAGAAGACCGGGCGCGACCACACCCACCTGGCCGCCGACCGGCGCGGCGACAAGATGCACTTCCGCGACCTCCAATCCCAGCCGCGCAAGATCATCACTGCGCACACCTGGTCCGGGCTGGAGTCCGAGGAGGTGAGCTACACCCAGGGCTACACCAACATCCACGAGCTGATCCCCTTCCGGACCCTCACCGGCCGGGCGCAGTTCTACCAGGACCACGAGTGGATGCGGGACTTCGGCGAGGCCTTCTGCGCCTACCGGCCGGCGGTGGACATGCGCTCCATCCAGCGCCGCTCGGCCGGCAACCGCGACAACCCCAATCCGGGGGTGGTGCTCAACTGGATCACGCCGCACTCCAAGTGGGGCATCCATAGCACCTATAACGACAACCACCGGATGCTCACTCTCGGGCGCGGCGGGCCCATCGTCTGGATCTCCGAGGTGGACGCGGAGAAGGCGGGGATCGCTGACAACGACTGGGTGGAGGCGGCCAACGGCAACGGCGCCACCATGGGCCGCGCGGTGGTCAGCCAGCGCATCCCCGAGGGCATGGCCATGATGTACCACGCCCAGGAGAAGAACGTGAACGTGCCGGGCTCGCGGAGCACCGGCAAGCGGGGCGGCATCCTCAACAGCGTCACCCGCGTCACCGTGAAGCCCACCCACATGATCGGCGGCTACGCCCACCTGAGCTACTTCTTCAACTACTACGGCACGGTGGGCTCCCAGCGCGACGAGTTCGTGGTGGTGCGCCGGGTGGACGAGGTCGACTGGCTGGAGCGGCCGCTGACCGAGGAGCGCGAGAAGGCCCCCGACGTCCCGGGGCTCTAGGCCTTGGTGGCCTCGTTTGTCCCCCGCTTAGCGAGACACAGGAGAGACGCCATGCGAGTCCGCGCACAGATGATGATGGTGATGAACCTCGATAAATGCATCGGGTGCCACACCTGCTCGGTGGTCTGCAAGAACACCTGGACCAACCGCAAGGGCATGGAATACGCCTGGTTCAACAACGTCGAGTCCAAGCCGGGTATCGGCTACCCCAAGGAATGGGAGAACCAGGCCAAGTGGAAGGGCGGCTGGACGCGGATCAACGGCAAGCTGGAGCTGCGGGCCGGCGGCCGCGGCCGCAAGCTGGCCAGCATCTTCCACAACCCCAACCTGCCCACCATCGACGAGTACTACGAGCCGTACACCTACGACTACCAGAACCTGGTGAGCGCGGGGTACAAGGAAGCCACCCCCACCGCCCGGCCCGTCTCCATGATCACCGAGGAGACCATGGACAAGGTGGAGTGGGGCCCCAACTGGGAGGACGACCTGGGCGGCCCGTTCGCGGCCCGCAGCAAGGACAAGAACCTGGAGGGGGTGGATAAGGACATCTACAAGGAGTTCGAGAACACCTTCCACATGTACCTGCCGCGGGCCTGCAACCAGTGCGCAAACCCGGCCTGCGTCGCCAGCTGCCCCTCCGGGGCCCTGTACAAGCGCGACGAGGACGGCATCGTCCTGGTGGACCAGGAGCAGTGCCGCGGCTGGCGCTTCTGCGTCTCCGGCTGCCCCTACAAGAAGGTCTACTTCAACTGGGCCACCGGCAAGTCGGAGAAGTGCATCGGCTGCTACCCCCGCGTGGAGTCGGGCATGCCGCCGGCCTGCGTGGAGTCCTGCGTGGGCCGCATCCGCTCCTACGGGGTGGTGCTCTACGACGCCGACCGCATCGAGGAGGTGGCCGGCACGGCCCGCGAGGAGGACCTCTACGAGGCCCACCGGGATCTGTTCCTGGACCCCCACGACCCGGAGGTGCAGAAGGCGGCCAAGGCCTCCGGCATCAAGCACGAGTGGATCGAGGCGGCGCAGAGCTCCCCGGTGTACAAGATGGCGGTGGAATGGCGGGTGGCCTTCCCACTCCATCCGGAGTTCCGGACCCTGCCCATGATCTGGTATGTGCCGCCGCTGTCGCCAGTGCAGACCCAGATCGACCAGGGCAACCTGCCCACTGAGGACGACGGGGTCATCCCCCGCTCCGAGTCCATGCGCACGCCGGTCAGGTACCTGGCCAACCTGTTCACCGCCGGCGACGAGGCCGCCGTGAAGGGTGCCCTGGACCGCATGATCGCCATGCGCAGCTACCACCGCGCCCTGAACGTGGACGGCAAGGCCAACACGGCGGTACTGGACAAGGTGGGGCTCACGGAGGACCAGGCCCGGGACATGTACCGCTACATGGCCATCGCCAACTACGAGGACCGCTTCGTGGTGCCCATCAGCGCCCGCGAGGTCATCCACGAGTACGACGAGACCTACGCGGCCCAGGGGGCGTCCGGCTTCGACCAGGCCTTCCCCGAGATCTACGTCCACGAAGACTGAAGCGGAGGCCCGCAATGCAACGGTACAAACTGCTATCTGCCCTGCTCGATTACCCCACCGCCGAGCTGCAGGCCGCCGCGCCGGAGCTCTGGGAGATAGTGGAGGAGGATCCCGGCCTGACCGAGGCGGACCGCGCCGCCCTGCGGACCCTGATCCAGGAGCTGGCGGAAACGGACCTGCTGACGGCCCAAGAGGCCTATTCCGGCCTTTTCGACCTCGGGGAGAAGGTCCACCTGCACATGACCCACTTCCGCTACGGCGACACCCAGGAGCGGGGCCAGCAGCTGGTGGCCATGGACCAGTTCTACCGCGCCCACGGCTTCGTGGGCGAGCGGGTGGAGGTCCCGGATTACCTGCCCCTGATGCTGGAGTTCGCCGGGGAGCGGTCGGAGGCCGGCGAAAGCCTGCTGGCCGAGTTCGTGGACATCTACGGGGAGCTGGAGGCGAAGCTGGCGGAGGCCGAAAGCCCCTATGCGGCGGTGTTCACGGTCCTGAAGAACCACGTGTGCCCGCCGGTGGCCGCCTGAAAGGAGCCCTCCCATGGAGACTCTGCACCACATCCTGTTCGGCATCTATCCCTACATCGCGCTGGCCACCTTCCTGGTGGGCAGCGTGCTTACCTACAACCACAAGCAGCGGCGCTGGGGCAGCAAGTCCAGTCAGCTGCTGGAGGGGGACCGGCTGCGGATGGGCAGCATCCTCTTCCACAGCGGCATCCTCCTGCTGTTCGTCGGCCACCTGGTGGGCCTGCTGACGCCGCCGGAGGTGTTCCACGCCCTGGGCATTTCCCCCGCGGCCAAGCAGCAGCTGGCCATGACCGCCGGCGGCATCTTCGGGACCATGTGCCTGATCGGGCTTGCCATGCTCATCCACCGGCGCATGACCAACCGGCGGATCTACAAGAGCTCCTCCGGCATGGACATCTTCATCCTCTGGCTGCTGCTGGCGACCCTGCTGCTTGGCCTGCTGACCATCTCCGTGTCGGCGTCCCATCCCGAGGGCCACGTCATGGAGCAGCTCATGCACTGGGCGCAGGCCATTGTGACCCTGCAGCCGGCCTCCCATCTGCTGCTGGAGGTGTCCTTCCTCTACAAGCTGCACATCCTGTTCGGGCTGACGGTGTTCCTGGTGTTCCCCTTCTCCCGGCTGGTGCACATCTGGTCCGCCCCCGTGGGCTACATCAACCGGCCCTACCAGTTGGTGCGGCGGCGCGTGCAGCACACTTGAAACCCTGCAGCCGGCCCTTCCCCTCCGGCGCGGGTAGCCCGGGCGGCAACGCCCGGGCTTTTTTGTTTTGCAGGTCGGGGCCCGATTCGCCTCCGGTGCGGGCGTCGAGAGTCGCCGCTATTACTCCTCGACGAGTCCGTGGCGGGTGGCCAGGATGGCCGCCGAGACCCGGGAGTCGACGCCCAGCTTGCGCAGCAGGTTCTTGACGTGGAGCTTGACGGTGTCAGGGCTGATGTCGAGAGCCCGGGCGATGGCCTTGTTGCTCTCGCCGAGGGCGATGTGGCGCAGGATCTCCTGTTCGCGGGGGGTGAGCTCGTCGAGGGGGCCGGCGCTCTCCTGCGCCCGGTCCTCGCCCCGCACCACCTGGGCCAGGGAGCCCGTCAGGCTGGGGGCGACCACGGTCTCGCCCGCCAGGACCCGGTCCAGGGAGCGGTTCAGCTCCGCGGGCTCGGCGTCCTTGAGGAGGTAGCCGGAGGCCCCGGACCGCAGGGCGGTCACCAGGTCCTCCTCGTCGTCGCTCACGGTGAGCATCACCACCCGCCCCTCGATGCCGGCGTCCACCAGACGGCGCAGGGTCTCCAGGCCGTCCATGCCGGGCATCTTGAGGTCGAGCAGGACGATGTCCGGGCGCAGCTCGGGCACCCGTTCCAGGGCCTCGGCCCCGGAGCTGGCCATGCCCACCACCTCCAGGTCGGGGCGCTTCTCCAGCAGGCTCTCCAGGCCGCCGCGGAACAGGGAATGGTCGTCAACCAGAAACACGCGCAAGGCTCGCTGCCTCCCCATCGTTGGGATCCGTTCGGCCCCGGGGGAAGGTCAGGAGGACCTGGACGCCCTCCCCGGGCTCGCCTTCAATTTCCACCCGGCCACCCAGCCGGCCCGCCCGCTCGCGCATGATGGACAGCCCGAAGTGGGCCCGGTCGTCGGCGTCCACGGCGTCCACGTCCATACCGCGCCCGTCGTCCTCCACCAGGATGTGGTAGGTGTCGTCCTTTTCCTGGACCATGATCCGCACGTTCTCCGCCTGCGCGTGCTTGCGCACGTTGGCCAGGGCCTCCTGGACGATGTGGAACACCTGGATCTCGCCGTCGGGGTCCAGCTCCAGGTCGTGATTGAGCCCCTGCAGGTAGACGGGCACCCCGGTCTGCTCGTGGAAGGTGGCCACCAGGCTCTTGAGGGCCGGCACCAGGCCGCGCTCGTCGATGCGGGTGCGGAAGTGGGTGAGCAGCTCGCGCAGATTGCTGTAGCCTGACTCCACCCCGTTGCGGACCTTGCCGACCAGCTCACGGCTGGTGTCCAGGTTCCCCTTCTCCAGCTCCTCTTCCAGCATCCACGTCTGGAGCTTCACCGACGCCAGGCACTGGGCGATGGAGTCGTGTAGCTCGGCGGCCAGCAGATTGCGCTCCTCCATGAGGGAGGTGCGCTGGGCCTCGGCGGTGAGCCGGCGGTTCTTGATGACCAGGCCCACGTGGTTGGCCACCGTCTCCAGCAGGGAATCCACGCCCTGCTGGTGGGGCTGGCGGGGGGTGCCGAAGAGGGTGAACAGGCCCAGCACCTGGTCCTTGTACTTGATGGGCACGGCGTACATGCCCGCTTCCCGGCCGCAGGGCAGGGTTCCGCCCATCTGGGCCTCACAGGGGGCGAGGTCGTCGCGGTAGCTCAGGCTACCTTCCCGTGCGCTCTGGCCGCACAGGCAGCGGTCCAGGGAGACCACGTCCTCCCCGCGCAGCATCCCGGGGTCCAGGCCCCGGGAGGCCACCAGGCGCATGCGGTCGTCCCCCGTGACTAGCCGCACCATGCCGGCGTCCGACTCGGTGACCTCCACGATCCGCTCCAGCGCCTGGTCCAGAAGATCCTCCACCGGCAGGTTGGTCTGCAGGCTGGAGGCGATTTCGTAGAGCATGGCCAGGCGCAGGTTGCGGTGCTGGAGGGAGCGGGTCTGCTCGGCCACCTGGGCGTCCAGGTCGCTTTTCAGGGACTTGAGCTCTTCGGCCATGTCGTTGAAGGCCCCGGCCAGCTGGTCCACCTCCTCGGTGTCGGCGCGCGGGGCGCGGCAGGATTCCAGGTCGCCGGTAGCGAGCTGACGGGCGCAGTCCCGCAGGCCCTGCAGGGGCCGGGTGAGGTAGTGGCGTGTGCGCTGGAAGCTCACCACCCCCACCAGGATGGCGATGACGGTGAAGCCCAGCAGGCTCAGGTAGTAGCGCTGCAGCTTGGTGGCGGAGCTTTCCTGCAGGTGGCCCACGTAGGTGTCCACCCGCCCCACGAAGCCCGCCAGGTGCTCGTTGTAAGCCTCCGCCACCCCGCGGTCGAGGCCGGTGGGGGACTCGGGGAGCAGCTCCTTGCGGGCCAGCCAGCGGGCCTGGATGTCGGCGAGCGTGGCCTCGGTATCGCGGGGCAGGGAGATGGAGGCCGGGAAGCCCTGGTCCAGGAATTTGGCCTGCTCCGCCAGCCGGCGGTCGTAGGCGGCGACGTCCTCCCGGATGCGCTCCCAGAGCCGCTGGCGGCGCTCCCCGGTGCTGTCGGCGGCGAGGGTCAGGTTATGGCCGATGCGGTAGGCCTGCATGCGCAGCTTGCCGGCCTCGTTGATGGCCTCCGCCTCGCCGTGGAGCTGGTCGGTGATGGACACCCCCACCACGATCAGCGCCAGGGCGAGGCCGAGGCCGGCGAGGAGCATACCGGCCAGGCGGTTGCCCACCGAGGGCCGTCCCAGGCCGGGAAGGCGGGCGGAGAGGCGGCTCATGAGCTCCATGGGGGATCCCCGGCGTGGAAGGGGGTGGTCTCCACCGTCTCCAGGCGGCGGGCGATCCAGGCACGCACGTCGGGGCAGCTGCCCGGCGGCTCGCAGAGCCCCACCTCCAGCCCGGGGTGGCGCATGCGGATACCGGCGATGCGATCCCGGGCGTGGTCCCGGAGGGCGTCGGGGAGCAGGGCGTGCGGGAACACCAGAATGCGGCGAACTCCGGTGGCCATCTGGTCGGCGATGACGGTTTCCAGGGAGGGGGGCGCGGCCCGCTGAAAGGCGCCGTCCGCCCGAGCCGCGCCCAGGTCCCGGCCCAGGCGCCAGGCCAGGGCCACCAGGGGCGCCAGGGCATCGGGGTCCCGGCTGCCCCGCCCGAGGACGACGATGCCGGTGTGGCCCGGATCACCGCTCGTCGTGGCCCCCATCTCGGTGAGGCATCGGCGCGCCAGGGGAAGCAGCTCGGGCTCCGCGCCGAGGGGGGGCGCCACCCGGATGCGGGTGGCCGGCAGACAGGTGGCCGCCACGGCCAGGGCCGCGTCCAGGGCAGGCGGGATGACCCCGCCGGGCCCCGGAAAGGCGGGGATGACGGCCACGCGGGCGCATTCCCGGGCCAGCCGACGCAGCCCCTCGAAGACCGTGGGGGGGTCGGTTTCGAGGAAGGCGGTCCCCACGGCCCGGAGGGGGTGCTCGGCCCGGACATCGGCGGCGAGCCGCTCGAGGGCGGCCTCTTCGGCGGGTCTCCGGGCGGTCAACAGGACGCCGGGTTGCTGGGGGACGCGCATTTCCACCTCGCGGGGCCGGGCGGCAGAACGGCCGATCTGCCAGTCCTTTAGTTTGGGGAAACCGCCGGGAGTTCCGGAATGATCCGGATCAAAGGGCGGAAACAAGAAGCCGGACGGCGCGTGCGCGCCGTCCGGCGGCCGGGGGAGGGGCCCCGGTTGGCAAGTCCCGGCGGGCTCAGTCCCCGGCCCGCTCCAGACGGCAGCGACGGAAGTGCTTGCCCAGGGCGATCACGAACTGCAGCACCTCCTGGGTCTCCTTCTGCTTCATGATGTGCAGCAGCCCGCGCAGGCCGCCCTTGGCCTCCGGCTGGTCGGGCATCTCCGCCACGGCCCCCTGCACGCACCGGAGCAGGTCCTCCGTCATGTGCATCTGCTGGAGCTGGTCGATCAGCTCCACGGCCCGCGGCAGCTCGGCGGCGAAGCGGTCGATCACCTCCGGGGAAAGCTGGGCCATGAGGCGGTTGAGCGCCGGCGCCGCCTCGATCAGGCGGTCGAGGAGGCCCGAGGACTGCAGCCGGTCCAGCAGGGCCATGGCTTCGGCGGCGTTGCCCGCCAGGCGCCCGATCATCTCGTCGGTGAGGGCCTCCTGGGCGGCGCCGAACAGCCGGGCCAGGCTAGCCAGGCGCTCGAGATCGCCGTTGTCCACCATGCACTGGATGGTGGGCAGCATCCGGTCCAGGTTGGCCCGGTTGAGCTTGTCGAGCAGGTCCAGGCCGTCCCCGGCGGTGGTGGCCAGCCGGCCGACCATCTCGTCGGTGACCGCCTCCTGCGCCGACCCCAGCAGGCGGGCGAAGTCCGCCAGCCGCTGCAGGTCGCCGTTGTCCACCATGCGCTCCAGGATGGGCACGGCCCGCCCCAGATCGGCGCGGTTGACCCGGTCCAGCAGGTCCATGGTCTCGCCGGCGGTGGTGGCCAGACGGCCCACCATCTCGTCGGTGAGCGCCTCCTCGCCGGCCCCCACCAGGCGGGCGAGGGCGGCGAGGCGCTCCAGGTCGCCGTTCTTGACCAGCCGTTCCAGCACCGGCAGGGCGGCGTCGAGGTCGGAGCGGTTGACCTTGTCGAGCAGCTCCATGAGCTCGCTGCCGGTCTCCGCGAGGCGGCTCACCATCTCGTCGGTGAGCGCCTCCCGCCCCGCTTGTCCCAGGTGGCGGAGGGGCTCCGTCACCTCGGGGGCCTGTTCTTCGGCGTCGGCTACCTTGTTCATGGCTGTGCCTCCCTAGAGCAGCCCGCGCACCGAGTTCCAGTACAGCTGGTTGTAGGCGAGCTTGAACCAGTGGACCGTCTCCGTGGGCGGCTGCGGGTCGGGCGGGGTGGTGTAGTTGAAGGAGGCGAAGGTGGCCCGGTCCTTGCCCGCCTCGATGAAGCAGAACACCTTGCCGTCGTAGTCGCGCACCCGCCGGCCGTGCTTGACCTGAGCGGCGATGTTCTCGCCGAGGACCTCCGCCTCGTAGTGGGCGGTGGAGCCGGCCTTGGAGATGGGCAGGTTGGTGGTGTCGCCCAGCACGAAGGCGTTGTCGTGGCCCTCCACGTTGAGGGTGGCGCGGTCGGTGGGGATCCAGCCGCTGGTGCCCAGCTCGTTGCTCTCGATGGTGTCCATGCCCTTGTGGGGCGGGATGGTGATGAGCAGGTCGTAGTCGACGGTGGAGCCTTCCTCGCTGTGCACCTGCCGGTTGTCGCCATCCACCTCCTTGGGGTTGAACAGGGTCTCGTACTCGATGCCGAGGCGGTCGAATTCCTTCTCCGCCCACTTGCCCACGTTCACCAGCGAGTGCAGTCGCCCGATCGGGTAGGTGTACTTGAAGGACACCTGGTCCAGAATGCCGCGGTCCTTGAAGTGGTCGTGCATCATGAAGGTGATCTCGAGGGGCACCATGGGGCACTTGTGCGGCACGCCGGTGACCACCGCGACCCGGCCGCCCTCGAAGCTGGACAGGGCCTCCCAGGTCTTCAGCGCGGCCTCCTCGGTGTAGACGTGGTGGCCGTGCTCGAGCAGGCCGGGGATGTTGTCCGGCTTGGCCTGGGAGCCGGTGGCGATGGCGATGTAGTCGTAGTCGTAGGTCTTGCCGCTGACCGTGGCCACCTGGTTTCCGTCCAGGTTGAAGGACTCCACCGGGTCCACGTGGAATTCGATGCCGGGCTCCAGGAGGCTGGCCTGGTCGCGGTAGAGCTCGTCGGGCATGACCTTGCCGAAGGCCACGTAGAGCAGCCCGGGCTGGTACATGTGCTGGTCCGAGGCGGAGAGCATGGTGATTTTCACATCGCCGTTGTCCAGCTCCCTGCGCAGCCGCCGGGCCAGGTTGTTGGCGAGGATGGTGCCGCCCATCCCGCCGCCGACTATCAGGATCTTCTTCATGGCATCACGCTCCTTGATTGCGTGGGGGGACGCGCTATTTCGCCTTGCGGGCGCGGATGTGGTAGACGCCGTCTTCCTGGAAGTTGTCCACCAGCTCGTGGCCCACCTTCTCCAGCCATTCCGGCACGTCGTTGGCGGAGCCCTCGTCGGTGGAAAGCACCTCCACCTCGTCGCCCACCTCCACTTCCTTCATGGCGGCGATCAGCTCCATCAGGGGGCCCGGGCAGAAGGAGCCGCGGGCATCGACGGTCTTGGTCTCGCTCATCGGTGCTCCCGAATCGGTGTTGCGGTGGTCTAGAAGGTGAGGACGGTGGCATCCTCGAAATCGCTCATGAACTTGGTCAGGCCCAGGGGCTTCTCGAGCATGGGGTTCAGGTCGTCCTCGCCGGCCTCGAGGATGTCCACGGCCATGGAGCAGGGGTAGATCTTCGCGCCGCCCAGCTCGGCGGCCTGCTCGAAGAGGTCCATGAAGTGGGGGGCGTTCTTCTCCGCCAGCAGGCGGCCCATCTCGCCGTCATTCGGGGCCTCTTCCCGCTCCCGCCCCCGGACGAAGTAGGTCATGGCGTTCATGGACAGGAACACGGTCACCTCGGTGCCGGAAACGGAGCCCACGGAGGCCATCATGGCGGCCATCTGGAGCTGCTCCCGGGAGCCGGAGGTCACGATCAGAGCCAGCTTGTCGGCCATGGGTCGTCGAACCTCGGTAGTGGGATGAATCTTTGGGGATTTCGGTGTACGCTTCGCATTCGGCCCAGCGATACGGGGTGGACGTCCCCGGGCCGAACGTCCGCTCGGATGCGCGTCAGGGGCGGGTTAGGCAAGGCTCGTGCCATTTGTCTAACCTTTTGAAAAATAGGAAATAAACGTCCAAGGCGGAGGGGCTGGCAGGTGGCAGTCCTGCCACTCTGTCATGTCAATCTGTCAGCCAGGGCGGCGCCGAGGAGGGACCCCGACATGCCTCCGATCCCGGATCCGGTCATTCAGTCGCTCATCGACGCCCAGGAGGGGCCCTTCGTCCTCATCGACGGGGACTACCGGGTGGTGGCGGCCAACGCGGCCTACCGGGAGGCCTACGGCCTGGGGGCGGACGACCCCATCGTGGGCCGCCCCTGCTACGAGGTCTCCCACCACCTCGATCACCCCTGCCACCTGGACGGCGAGGACTGCCCCCACCGGCGGGTCTTCGAGACCCAGCGCCAGCATGTGGTTCTGCATACCCATTACGACCGGAGCGGCCGCGCCGAGCACGTGCGCATCAAGGGGTACCCGGTGGTCGGTCCCGGCGGCGAGCGGCTGGTGGGGGAGGCCATCACCCGCCTGGCCGGCACCGAGGACATGGACTGCGAGGAGATGCGCCTGATCGGCAGCTCGCCGGCCCTGCTGCGGGCGGTGGACAAGCTCACCCAGGTGGCCCACAGCGACCTCGGCATCCTGCTGCTGGGGGAGAGCGGGGTGGGGAAGGACCTGGCGGCGCGCTACGTGCACCGCCAGAGCCCCCGCCGGGAGGGGCCGTTCCAGGTGGTGGACTGCTCCACCCTCAACGGCGAGCTGTTCGAGAGCGAGATCTTCGGCCACGAGCCGGGGGCCTTCACCGGCTGCGTGGGCCGCAAGCAGGGCCTGTTCGAGCTTGCCGACGGGGGCACCCTGTTCCTGGACGAGATCGGCGAGCTGCCCCTGGCCATGCAGGCCAAGCTGCTGCGGGCCCTGGAGTCGGGCCAGTTCCGCCGGCTGGGCGCGGAGGACACGCGCAGCGCCGACGTGCGGGTGGTCACCGCCACCAACCGCGACCTGGCGGGAATGGTGGAGAAGGGCGCCTTCCGCGAGGACCTCTACTACCGGCTGGCCTGCATCACCATCCAGCTGCCCTCCCTGCGCGAGCGCCGCGAGGACATCCCGGCCCTCTCCGAGGCCCTGCTCACCCGCATCAACCGCGCCAACGGCACCCACTGCACCCTGTCCGCGGCCGCCCTGGAGCGCCTCTCCGACTACGACTTTCCGGGCAACATCCGCGAGCTGCGCAACATCCTGCAGCGCGCCGTGGCCCTGTGCAGCGGCGGGGTGATCGGGGTGGAGGAGCTGGGGCTGGAGGGGGGCGAGGGCCCCTCCGGGACACGGCGAGGGCCCCCGGAGCCCCGGTCCCTGCGGGAGCTGGAGATGCGCTCCATCCAGGACCTTTTGGAGCGCCACGACGGCCGGCGCAAGCCCGTGGCCGAGGCCCTGGGCATGAGCGAGCGGACCCTGTACCGCAAGCTCAAGCGGTACGGGCTGAACTGAGGGGCCCCGGGTAGAAGCGACCCCCCGGCCGCGAAGGTTTGCCCCGGTACCCGCGCGCGACTACCATTACGGCCATGAAAACGCCCGTCACTACCCGTTTCGCGCCGAGCCCCACCGGCGCCATGCACCTGGGCAACGCCCGGACCGCCCTGTTCAACTGGCTGCTGGCCCATTCGGCCGGCGGCCGGTTCGTGCTGCGCCTGGAGGACACCGACCGGGAGCGCAGCACGCCCGAGCACGCCGAGGCCCTGCTCGAGGACCTGCGCTGGCTGGGCCTGGAATGGGACGCCGGCCCCGGCGCCGAGGACGAGCACGGCCCCTACGCCCAGTCGGAGCGCGGCGCCGTCTACGCCGGCTACTACGAGAAGCTCGAAGCCGCCGGCAAGGCCTACCCCTGCTACTGCACTTCCGAGGAGCTGGAGGCGGTGCGCCGCGCCCAGCGGGCCCGGGGCGAGCCGCCGCGCTACCCGGGCCGCTGCCGCAACCTCACCGCCGCCGACCGCGAGCGCCTGGAGGCCGAAGGGCGCGAGGCCACCCTGCGCTTCCGCGTGGAGCCCGGCGAGATCGCCTTCGACGACCTGGTGCGCGGCCGGCAGGTGTTCCAGGGTGAGGAGATCGGCGACTTCATCATCCGCCGCAGCGACGGCACGCCGTCCTTCTTCTTCACCAACGCCGTGGACGACGCCCTGATGGGCGTGAACCGGGTGCTGCGCGGCGAGGACCACCTCACCAACACCCCGCGCCAGCTCCTGCTCCTGGAGGAGCTGGGCCTGCCGGCGCCCACCTACGGCCACATCAACCTCATGGTGGGCTTTGATGGCGCGCCGCTGTCCAAGCGCAACGGCAGCCGCTCCGTGGCGGAGCTGCGCGAGGCGGGCTACTTCCCCGAGGCGGTGAACAACTACCTCGCCCGCCTCGGCCACCACATGGAAACGGGCGAGCTGCTCGCCCTCCCGGACCTGGCGGCGCACTTCCACGCCGAGGGCCTGTCGCGCTCCCCGGCCAAGTTCGACGTGGAGCAGCTCGACCACTGGAACAAGGAAGCGGTGCACCACGCCGCGCCCGGGCGGCTGTGGCCCTGGGTGGCGCCGGCCCTGGAGACGGCCGTGCCGGAAGATGTGCGGCAGGATTGGCTGGCGGCGGTGCAGCCCAACCTGGAGCGCCCGGCGGACGCCGAGCAGTGGGCGCGGGCCTGCTTCGGCGAGGTCGAGCCCAGCGAGGAGGCCAAAGCCGAAATCCAGGGCGCGGACCCGGCCCTGTGGGAGGGCGCCGAAGCCGCCCTGCAGGAGCACGGCACCGACTTCGCCGCCGTGCTGGAGTCCATCAAGGGTTCCACGGGTCTCAAGGGCAAGAAGCTCTTCAAGCCCCTGCGCGCGGCCCTCACCGGCCGCACCTTCGGCCCGGAGCTCGGCCCGCTGCTGCCGCTCATGGGCCAGGAACGCGCCCTGGCCCGCATCCAGGCGGCGAAGCACAACGCCTAATAAACAAGATGGTAGGAGCGGCCGTCCCGGCCGCGACCGGATAGGCCCGGCCGCTTCAGCCCCCTGTAGGAGCGAGCTCCAGCTCGCGACCCGCGGCAAGGGGCCTCATGGCCGGAACGTGGCCCTGTAGGAGCCCAGCTCCGCTGGGCGATGGCCCAATCCGGCAATCGCCCGCTAAAGCGGGCTCCTACGGGGCCCATTGGCACTATGTGGGAGCGGCCGTCCCGGCCGCCCCGAACCGTGGCTGATCCACAAAACCGGACGGAACAGACCCCGATGACCCTCCACGTCTACAACAGCCTCACCCGGCAGAAGGAACGCTTCGAGCCCGCCGACCCCGCCCACGTGCGCATGTACGTGTGCGGCATGACGGTCTACGACGACTGCCACATGGGCCACGCCCGGGTCATGGTGGTGTTCGACGTGATCGTGCGCTACCTGCGCGCCCGGGGCTACGGGGTGGAGTACGTCCGCAACATCACGGACATCGACGACAAGATCATCGCCCGCGCCGCGGAGAACAACGAATCCGTGGAGGCGCTCACCGAGCGCGTCATCGCCCGCATGCACGAGGACCTCGACGCCCTCGGCGTGCTGCGCCCGGACCACGAGCCGCGCGCCACCCAGTCCGTGGACCAGATGATCGCCATGATCCAGGGCCTCATCGACCGCGGCTACGCCTACGCCACCGACGCCGGCGACGTCTACTACGAGGTGCGCAAGTTCAAGCACTACGGCCGGCTGTCCGGCGAATCCATCGAGGACCTGCGCGCCGGGGCGCGGGTGGAGGCCGAGGCCGACAAGCGCGACCCCCTGGACTTCGCCCTGTGGAAGGCCGCCAAGCCCGGCGAGCCCGCCTGGGATTCGCCGTGGGGCCGGGGCCGGCCGGGCTGGCACATCGAGTGCAGCGCCATGTCCACCAACCAGCTCGGCTGCCCCCTGGACATCCACGGCGGCGGCGCCGACCTGCGCTTCCCCCACCACGAGAACGAGATCGCCCAGAGCGAGGCGGCGCTGGACTGCACCTTCGCCAAGTACTGGATCCACAACGGTTTCGTGCGGGTGGACGACGAGAAGATGGCCAAGTCCCTGGGCAACTTCTTCACCATCCGCGAGGTGATGGAGCAGTACGACCCGGAGATCCTGCGCTTCTTCCTCATGAGCAGCCACTACCGCAGCCCGCTCAACTACACCGAGGACAATCTGCGCGGCGCCGCGGAGGGCCTGGAACGGCTCTACACCGCCCTGGAGGACGTGGAGCCGGTGGTCTACGAGGACCCCGACCACGTGGACGAGGACCTGCTGCCCTGGGTGGTGCGCTTCCGCAGCGCCATGGACGACGACTTCAACACCCCCGAGGCCCTGGCCGCCCTGTTCGAGCTGGCCCGCGAGGTGAACAAGCGCAAGGAGGAGGACCCCGACGGCGCCCGAGCCGCGGCGGGCGTGCTCAAGCTCCTCGGCGGCTGGCTGGGGCTGCTGGAGCGCGATCCCAAGGCCTTCCTGCAGCGCGACACCGGCGGCTTCCCCGCCGAGGAGATCGAAAAGCTCATCGAGCAGCGCGCCGAGGCCCGCAAGAGCAAGGACTTCGCCACCGCCGACGCCATCCGCGACCGCCTCGCCGCCAACGGCATCGAGCTGGAAGACCGCGCCGACGGCACCGTCTGGCGCCGCGCCAGCCACTAGGCACGGGCCTGAAACGAAGCTGTAGGAGCGAGCTCCAGCTCGCGACCGGCTCAATTCGGCCGGAGGCCAAAATTGGCCGGTAGGAGCGACGGCCCCCGTCGCGACCACCCAAATCGGGCCCCGAACCCCCGTAGGAGCCCGCTTTAGCGGGCGATCTGCCAAAATCGGGCACCGTGCCCCATACGGATTCGCCCGCTGAAGCGGGCTCCTACATCGGCCTGCCCAAACGCCGGAGCTGCCACCCACCCCATGACCTCCGCCCGCGACACCCTAGGCCCCGAAGGCCCCCTGGCGGGCGCCCTGGACAACTTCCAGCCCCGCCCGGAGCAGCAGGAGATGGCGGCGGCCGTGGAGGACGCCCTGGCCAACCAGGGCACCCTGGTGGCCGAGGCGGGCACGGGCACCGGCAAGACCTTCGCCTACCTGGTGCCGGTGCTCCAGTCCGGGCGCAAGGTGCTCGTGTCCACCGGCACCCGCAACCTCCAGGACCAGCTCTACCACCGCGACCTCCCCTTGCTGCGCCGCGCCCTGGGCGCCGACTTCCGCACCGCCCTGCTGAAGGGCCGCGCCAACTACCTCTGCATCCACCGCCTGGAGCGCGCCGTCTATCAGGAGCGCGAGCTCTCCGGCGAGCAGCGCGCCGACCTGGCGCGCATCCGCGAGTGGGCCGGCCACACCACCCATGGCGACCGCGCCGAGGTGACCAGCCTCGCCGAGGACGCCGCCATCTGGCCGCGCGTCACCTCCACCAGCGACAACTGCCTGGGCACGGAGTGCGAGCACTACGACGACTGCTTCCTCATCCAGGCGCGCCGCCGCGCCCAGGAGGCGGACGTGGTGGTGGTCAACCACTACCTGTTCTGCGCCGACCTCAACCTCAAGAGCGAGGGGGTGGGGGAGCTGCTGCCCAAGGCCGACGCCGTGGTCTTCGACGAGGCCCACCAGCTCCCCGAGGCGGCCAGCCGCTTCTTCGGCACCGGCATCAGCAACTACGGCCTGCGCGAGCTGGCCCGCGACAGCCGCGACGAGTTCGCCCAGGAGGCCGGCGACGACCCCCAGCTCCCCGAGGCCGCGAACGCCCTGGAGCGCGCCGCCGGCGACTGGCGCCGCGCCCTGGGCGAGGGCGACTGGCGCGGTGCCTGGAAGCCGGTGCTGGAGCAGCCCGCCCCGCGGCAGGCCTTCGACGCCCTGCGCTCCGCCGCCGACCGCCTGCAAAACGTCCTGGAGATCCACGCCGAGCGCGGCAAGGGGTTAGGCCGCGCCTTCGAGCGGGCCAAGGACCTCAACGAGCGCCTGAATTTCCTCCACGAGGCGGACGACCCGGACTTCGTCTTCTGGATGGAGACCCGGGGCCGCGGCGCCTTCGTCCACGCCACGCCGCTGGAGGTGGCCGGGCCCTTCCAGCGCGCCACCGGCGGGGCCAAGGGCCAGGCCTGGGTGTTCACCTCCGCGACCCTGGCCGTGGGGGAGAGCTTCACCCACTTCTGCGCCCGCCTGGGCCTGCCCGGGGACGTGACGACCCGCAAGTGGGAGTCGCCCTTCCACTTCGACGAGCAGGCCCGCCTCTACCATCCGCCGCGCCTGCCCGACCCCGGCAACCCCGCCTACACCGACCGCCTGCTGGACGCCGCCCTGCCGGTGGTGGCGGCCAGCCCCGGCGGCGCCTTCTTCCTGTTCACCAGCCACCGCGCCCTGCGCCAGGCGGCGGACCGCCTGCGCCGCGAGGGCCGCTTCCCCCTGCTGGTGCAGGGCGACGCCCCCCGCGACCACCTGATCCACCAGTTCCGGTCCAAGGGCAACGCCGTGCTGCTCGGCACCGGCAGCTTCTGGGAGGGCGTGGACGTGCGCGGCGCGGCCCTGTCCGTGGTGGTCATCGACAAGCTCCCCTTCCCGAGCCCGGCGGACCCGGTCATCGAGGCCCGCGACCGCTACCTGAAGGAAAAGGGCCTGGAGCCCTTCCCCCACGAGCACCTGCCCACCGCGGTCCTCACCCTCAAACAGGGCGCCGGCCGCCTGATCCGCGATGCCAGCGACGCCGGCGTCCTCATCATCGGCGACCCGAGACTCACCCGAAAGACCTACGGCAAGACCTTCCTGGCCAGCCTGCCGCCCATGCCCAGAACCTACGACCTATACGAGGTGAAACGCTTCCTGGGCCAGGAAACCC
>NZ_JBKGZG010000045.1:0-20167 GCF_046545655.1 Thiohalorhabdus sp.
AGGTGGAGACCCCCCTGGGGAGGGAGCCCGCTGTAGGAGAAGCCTGCTGTAGGAGCGGTCAGCGGCCGCGACCGGCACAAAGGCCAGATTCGTCGCGGCCACTGGCCGCTCCCTCAATCCCGTTTCCGCGGTAGGGGGCATAAGAGATTTTCGGGTTGTGCCCTATTGGCTATGAGGGGGCAACGGCAGAGAAAGGAGCCGGCATGGGCGGGCGTGGATTCACGATGCTAGGGGTTTTGGTCGTGGCCGTAGCGGGCGGGGCTTTGGCCTGGTGGGCCCTACAGCCGGGCGCGGCGAAGGACGAGGCCACGGCCGCCTTCCTGGACCGCTTCTGGAGCCATCCGGTCCCGGCCCAGGGGCCGCCGCCGGAGGGGTACACGCCCCTGGAGGCCTCCCTGGACCCGGAAGACTGCCGCTCCTGCCACCCGGACCGCTTCGCGGAATGGGACGCCAGCCTGCACAGCGAAACCATGGGGGCGGGGGTCTGGTGGCAGTTCCGGGTCAAGAGCCCCGAGCAGGTGAAGGAGTGCGCCCGCTGCCACGCCCCCATGGCCGAGCAGCTCGCCCTCACCGGGCGGGACCTGGACTGGGAGGACGGCGGCGGGGCGCCGCCGGAGCACGTCCCCGCGGACCTGCACCGCAAGGGGCTGGTGTGCGCCGCCTGCCACGTGCGCGGCCACAAGCGCTTCGGCCCCCCGGCGGAGGATCCCTTGCCCGCCGAGCGCGCCCCCCACGACGGCTTCGTCGCCACCGAGGCCTACCGCTCCAGCCGCTTCTGCGCCGAGTGCCACCAGTTCCCGGAGGACGGCCCCAAGCTGAACGGCAAGCTGCGTGAGGACACCTACGAGGAGTGGCGGGCCAGCCGCTACGCCGAGGAGGGGGTGACCTGCCAGTCCTGCCACATGCCGGACCAGGAGCACCGGTGGAAGGGGATCCACGACCCCGGGATGGTGCGGGAGGCCGTCACGGTGGACGTAGGCGCCGAGGAGGCCGGGGACGGGGCGTACCGCGTCACCGGAAAGGTGGCCAACACGGGGGCCGGCCACAAGTTTCCCACCTACCTGACCCCCAAGGTCTACGCCCGCTTGGTGCTGGAGGACGCCGACGGCGAGGTCCGCGAGGAGCTGGACCGGGCGGTGATCGGCTGGGGGGCGGACGTGGAGATGAAGGAGGAGCGCTTCGACACCCGGCTGTCCCCCGGCGAGGCCGTGCGCCTGCAATCGGAGGCCCGGCTGCCGGAGGAGGCGGCGGGCTGGCGGGTGGCCCTGCACCTGGACGTGGCGCCCCAGGAGCACTACGAGCGGCTGTTCCGCCACATGTTCGAGCAGGCGGACAAGATGAGCGCGGAAACGGTGGACACGCTGGAGCAGGCCCTGAAAGAGGCGGTGGCCACCCGGTTCCGGGCGTTGAGCGAGCGGATGCCCCTGGACGGGGAGGGCTGAAGCGAGTCGCGCACCGAAGTGCGCTCCTGCTGTCCTGTCGCAGAAATTCTTTCTCTACGCTTTGGGCCGGACCCGGGACGCGGGGCAAGCCCTCCAGGCTCCAAGGGGCCCTGCCCTGCGGGCATCCTGTCAGTCGCCTTTCGGGCGTACCCCGCATCCCGGGGAGCCCATTTGGGGTACGAAGTTCTGCGACAGGACACTACGGGGGCGGTCGTTTATGACCCGGTTATGGCTACCCTCCCGTAGGAGCCCGCTTTAGCGGGCGAATGGCCCCTTTCGCACGGTGCCCATGATGGGCGTCCCCTGTTTCGCCCACTAAAGTGGGCTCCTACGCAGGCTCCTACGGTGGGCTCAAGCATTGAGGATTCGTGCTGGATTCCTGCCGGCGCCGGTTTTTTTCTCCTCCCTTACTATCCATTCTCCTTTCCCCTTGGTTCTTTCCGGCTCGACCTGTCCGGTCCCCATTGCAAAAAACGTCCGGGCGCGGGAGCTGTGGCCTTGTGCAATGGCCCTGTTTGCCGCGAACATGGTTAATTTTCTGATTTTAAAAAATAAATGCTATTGGCACGGAAGGTGCTTCTTGGAGGGCAAAACAGGCGGACTGCACGGCGGAGGCGGAAATGGCGGGGCTGCGGTTCTTGGTGGTGACGGTGCTGGCCCCGGCTCTCCTGGCCGGATGCGCGGCCAACGGCGGCCCGGAAGACGCCTCGGCGGAGCAAGGGCTGCGCTACAAGGGCGAGGGACCGCCCTGCATGTGCAGCTCGGGCCTGAGCGAGTCCGAAGTCCGGGAGGCCGAGCGGTCCGACGAAGAGTAGTCCCAACGGAAACGGGTACACCCAAGGGAAGGGGGTCGTTCATGAAACGTTTGCTTCGTGCTGCAACGAGTCGGCTGGGTATGGCCGGGGGTGCGCTGGCCGTGGTGGGCGCGGTCACGGCGCTGGCCTTGTCGGGCGCGGAACAGAACCCGGAGGCGGAGGCCCTGGATGAGCTGGCCGCTGCCGAGCGGGTCGAGCAGGGCTGGGGGGACCGGGTCCTGTCCTCCATCCATCATGGGGTTCTGGAGCAAGCGCCCATCGACGTGGCCAACGCCTGCGGCATGGGGGCCACCTCCTGTTTCAAGTGCCACAACGAGGGCCGGCGCGGTCCTGAGCCGGAGGCCGATGCGGAATCCGATCCCTGGCATCCCGACCACGCGGAGGTGAACCACTCCTGCGACGGCTGCCATCAGGGCAATGAGCGGCTGATGGTCGAGGGGACCGCCCACGAGGACATGTTCCCGGACCCGCGCGAGCATCCGGAGACGGCCTGCGCCGAGTGCCACGAAGACGGCGAGGCGGATGACCTGCTGGAGACCTATCAGGCGGTGGACGACTAACGGGCGGAAATCCAGGAACGGAAGGGGGAATGCGAATGCATTCACAGCGTACGAACCAGCGGGGCGCCACCGTGCAGGGGCATTGGGGTGGCAGGATCCTGAAACGGGCTGGCTGGGGGGGGCTCCTCCTGGCGGTCGGCATGGGCTCCGCCCAGGCGGGACCAACGGTGGACTTCGACGACGAAGGCTTTGTTACCTTCAACTACGCGGCGCAGTTCTGGGGGCAGTACCAGGATTTCACCTCGCCCACCGACAACGGCTCCCAGACGGACTTCTTCCTGCGCCGCAACCGGCTGACCTTCAAGGGGCAGTGGTCCGATTACGTCGGCTTCTACGCCCAGCTGGAGGCTTCCAACGACGCCAAGGACCAGACGGTGACCAGCGGGGATAGCGTCTACTACAAGGACGCCTACCTGACCATGGACTTCTCCGACCCCCTGCGCTTCATGGTCGGCAAGTTCAAGAACACCTTCACCCGCGAAAACCTGGAGGCCTGCCTGGAGCCACTGACCCTGGACCGGGCGGAGACCATCGCCTACACGCCCTTCGGCCGCAGCCGGGACGTGGGCGCGGCCATGTGGGGCAACCTGCTGGACGCCCAGATGCAGTACCGGGTGATGGTGGCCGACGGCCGTGAGGCCGACGAGGTGGTGCAGGATTCCCCCCGGGTGACCGGGCGGATCCACTGGTCTTTCCTGGACCCCGAGTACCAGTACGGCTACCGGGGCACCTACCTGGGCACCCAGCGGGTCCTGACCATCGGCGCCTCCTACGACTACCAGGCGGAGGTGGCTTACGGCGACCATCCCAACCTGTCGGACAGCAAGGACTACGACGCCTGGACGGCCGATCTCTTCTTCGAGTACCCGTTCAGCTGGGGAACGCCCACGCTCTCCGCGGCCTACATGGACTACAGCGTGGACGACGCCATCAATCAGAACCCGGACGACGATCTGCCCCTCACCAGCGAGCTGGATGCCTACTACGCCAAGGCGGGCTATCTTCTGCCCGGCACGGTGGGCCCCGGTCGCCTGCAGCTCTTCTACCGCCACGAGAACTCCGATTACAACGTGGACACCGGCTTCTACGACCAGACCTGGAACAGTGCCGGCTTCAACTATTACATTGATGGACAGCGTCTGAAATTTACCTTCGAATACGCCATGGTGGACTTCGATCAGCCCCGGGAGGGCGTGCCATCCCTGGAGGACTACGATCAGGCCACGGCCGGACTGCAGCTGATTTTCTAGCGGGCCGGGCAGGACGTCCCTTGACTACGCAGGATTGCGCCATGAAAGAGATTCTCTACCGGTATTCCGGGCTTCGCGCATGGTGGGTGGAGGGCGATCCACGCAGGCGCATTTCTGCGGGAGTCCTGCTCCTTCTGGGAGTAGGGCTCTGGGCGGCGACGGGGGCACCGGCGGATGGCCTTGCCGGCGCCTCCTTGCTTTCCGTCCTGGGACTCGCCATCCTTGTCACCTCCCGGGTGCGGAATGACGAAGTGGATCGGGAGGCCCGCGAGGAGGCCTTGCGGGCCCTTCACGACAAGATCGCCGAAGCCGGGGAAGGCTGTCTCCAGCCGGTGGAGGCGGGCGCCCTCGGGGGCCTCGATCCTCGTTTGTCCAGGATGGTCAGCGACTACAACCGAATGATCGAAAACCTGCGATCGACATTCAACTATGTCGAGGAATGCCAGAACAAGGTGCTCGCCGAGCGCAACAAGATCGACGCCCTGCTGCAGAGCCTGCCCGGAGCGTTGATCAGCGTCGACGAGAACCTGGTCATCACCACGGTGAACAAGCAGGCCGAGGAGATCATGGAGGGCCCGGCGGAGGCCCTGATCGGGCAGAACCTGTTCGAGCTCCTCGACCTCAACGAGGCGGACCGTTGCATCCTGCGGGACGCTTTCCTCTACAAGCGCCCCGTGCGCAACCAGGAGATCGCCCTGACCATCGGTCAGGAGCCGCGCGCCGTCTCCATCAACCTGTCCTTCCTCTCCCGGGAGGACACGGACATGGCGGCGGTGGTGACCCTCCAGGACATCACCGAGTACAAGCGCCTGCAGGAGAGCGTGTACACCCGGGAGAAGCTGGTGGCCATGGGCCAGCTGGCGGCCGGGGTGGCCCATGAGCTGAATACGCCCCTGGGCAACATCCTCGGCTATTCCCAGCTGATGCAGGAGTCCCTGGACGATCCGGAGCGCCTCGCCCACTACTCCGGGGTGGTGGTGGAAGAGGCCAAGCAGTGCTCCCGCATCGTCCAGGACCTGCTCAACTACGCCCGCAAGGACCAGTGCGTGGGCGAGACCTGCGGCCTCAATTCCCTGATCGGGGAGGTCAACGACACCTTCCTGAACTGCCGGCTGAAGCGGTTCAAGGTGGATCTGGAGACCGACCTGGACCCCGGGATCCCGGAGGTGGAGGGCGGCTGCGGCGAGCTCGACATCGTCTTCACCAACCTGATCCTCAACGCCATCCAGGCCCTCAAGGGGGCCGAAAACCCGCAGGTGCGGATCCGGACCTGGGAGGAGCCCAACGGCATGGTGGGGGCGAGCGTGGAGGACAATGGGCCGGGCATTCCGGCCGAGATCCGCAGCCGCGTCTTCGACCCCTTCTTCACCACCAAGGACGTGGGCGCCGGCAGCGGCCTGGGGCTCGCCATCTCCCAGGCCATGCTGTCGAAGCGGGGCGGCTACATCATGTACGACGCCGACTACCCCGACGGCGCCCGGTTCATCCTCCGTCTGCCCTCGGCCAAGGCCCATGAAGCTGGCGATTGATCCGGAAACCGATGAGGGCGCCGAGGAGGCCCGGGAGGACGTGGACCGCCTCCCCCGGATCCTGGTGTGCGAGGACGACCCCAAGATGTGCGAGCTGGTGGCCAGCGTCCTGAAGCCGCTGGAGGCGGAGGTGGTCGGCCTCACCGATTCCCAGGAGGCCCTGGACTACCTGGAGCGCAGCCGGGTGGAGGTGGTGGTCACCGACCTCAAGATGCCCCGGGTGGACGGGCTGGACGTGCTCCGCTTCGCCAAGCAGCAGGATTCCTCGGTCCAGGTGGTGATGATCACGGGGTACGGCACGGTGGAGTCCGCCGTGGAGGCCCTGAAGAGTGGCGCCTACGACTACATCCGCAAGCCCTTCGACAACGCCGAGCTCTACCACACGGTGGGGCGGGCCCTGGAGCACAACCGCCTGAGCATGGAGAACCGCCGGCTGCGGGCGGAGCAGCGGCTGTTCGGCAGCTCGGCCCTGATCGGCCAGTCCGCCGGGATGGTGGCCGTGCAGCGGCTGGTGGATGCGGCGGCCGCCTACGACTGCAGCGTGCTCATCGGCGGGCAGTCGGGCTCGGGGAAGGAGCTGGTAGCGCGCCAGATCCACACCCAGAGCCCGCGGGCCGATCACGCCTTCGTGGCCGTGAACTGCGCCGCCATCCCCGAGGACCTCATCGAGAGCGAGCTGTTCGGCTACCGGCGGGGCGCCTTCACCGGGGCCGACCGCGACAAGCCGGGCCTGTTCGAGGCGGCCAACGGCGGCACCATCTTCCTCGACGAGATCAACAACGCCTCTTTGTCCCTGCAGGCCAAGCTGCTGCGGGTCCTCCAAGACGGCGCCTACTACGCAATGGGCGACACCCAGCCCCGGACCACCGACGTCCGCGTGCTGGCCGCCAGCAACCGCGCCATCCCGGAGCTGATCGAGTCCGGCCACTTCCGGGGGGACTTGTTCTACCGCCTCAAGGTGATCGAGATCGATGTGCCCCCGCTCCGCGACCGGCGGGACGACATCCCCTTGCTGACCCAGTACTTCCTCCACAAATACACCCGCAAGTACGGCAAGAGCCTCAAGGGCGTCACCACGCCGGTGCTGGGCGCGCTCATGCGCTACGACTGGCCTGGCAACGTGCGCGAGCTGGAGAACCTGGTCCAGCGCATGGTGATCCTCGCCGAGGGGGAAAAGATCGACACCGACGTGCTGCCGCCGGAGCTCCAGCAGCCCGGGGAGGTGGTTGGCCGGGCCTTGGACCACATCCCCCCGCAGAGCCTCGAGGAGGTGGAGGCCTACTTCATCAGGAAGACCCTCCACGAGACGGAAGGGGACCGGGCCCTGACCGCCGAGATCCTGGGGATCAACAAATCCACCCTCTGGCGAAAGATCAAGAAGTACCAGCTCGAGGGCGGTGCCGCAGACGGGGTCTGAGCCCGGGGATCCGATCCCGTGCGGCGGGCCCGTGACCGAGGCCCTGGATTCCTTCCCGCCGGTCGGACCCCCCTCCTCGATTTCCCGCCTATCCCGGCCTCCCACCACCTTGAAACCGTGCCATCCCGGGGACGGCTTCCCGTTGCCCGCAAGGGGTTCGCCGAGGGCGGGTCCGGGTTCGCCGGTCCGGAAGCCCCTAAGCCCCACCGGGTTGAACCCGCAGCCCATTGCAGAGCCCATCTTGGCCGTCCATAAGGAAAAGAATGATCCCCTTATCCGCCCTTCCAGACGGGGAGGGCCTGCGATCCGGGTGGAGGCACGTGATCCACGGAATGGGCCGGAGGGCAAGGGTGCTGGCGGGGCTGTGGGGCTTGGAACGAACCTCCCGGGTGGCCCCGCGGGTGGACATGCTCTCCCGGGGATTCCTGTCCAAGCGCCGGCGCATGTACCCCTTCCACGCCTACCCCCGGGACCGTTTCTTGACCGATTGGGAGGTGGAGCTGCGCTTCCAGGCCATCAATCCCGCGTTCGTGAAGGAGCTTCTGGGCAACAAGCTCGCCTTCCACCTGTTTCTGCGGGATTTTGGGCTGGACGGCCATTCCTGCGGGCTCGTGGGACTGCTCGCTCAGGGCTCCTTCGTTCCCACCGGGGGAACGGTGGACCTTGAGGAGGCCCTGCTGGGAAACGGGCGGCTGTTCCTGAAACCGGTATCCGGAGGGGGGGGCCGGCGGTGCCGGATGGTGGAAGAGCCCGGGGAGCTGCCCGGGGAGGGGGTGTGGCTGCTGGAGCGCGAAGCGGCGCCTCATACCTATGCCTCGTCCATTTTCCCGGACGCCCTGAACACCCTGCGGGTGCTGGTTCTGAGGGACGATCGTGGGGCCTTCGTGGCCGGGGTCGCCCATCGGTTCGGGGCCTCCAGGGAAGTCCCGGTGGACAACTTCTCGCAGGGGGGAGTGGCCTGCGGGGTGGACCCGGAGCGCGGCGTGCTGGGCCGGGGGGTTACGGAGCCGGGCCTCTACCCTCGGGATGTTCACGACCACCATCCGGTGACGGGGAAGCGACTGGAGGGGGTCCAGGTGCCCTACTGGGAGGACCTCATGGAATTGGCGGTGGAGTTGACGGAGGCGGTCCCGGGCCTGCGGTATGCCGGCTGGGATATGTTTCTATCCCCGGAGGGCCCGAAGGTCATCGAGGGGAACGGAAACGTGGCCAACCCCAACAACCTCCTCCAACCGCATTCGCCGATGCTGACCAGCATGAGAACCGTGGCGTTTTTCCGGGACCATCATGTGCTCTCCGAAAAGCGGGCCAAGGCCCTGATCCGGAAGCTGGGTGCGGCCTGAGGGGGGTGTCGCCCCCTCCGGCCTCTTGTGGAATGAGGACGCTCATGCATCTCCGATCGTTCCCCGATGGACTGGCGCAGGCCTTCCGGCGCGTGGGGCTGGGGCTCCGGCGCCGGGTCCATTGGGGGTCCCGGGGCGCGCGGCTCCTCATCGACGCCATCCTCTACCCCTCGGACCTGTACGCCTCCGTGACCACGCATCGGGAGAAAATCGGTCCGGTGCCGCGCCTCTGGGCCCCGCGGACCTTCAACGAGCACATCCAGGCCCGGAAGCTGTTCGACCGCGATCCGGTCTACACCCGCCTGGCCGACAAGCTCGAGGTGCGGGAGTACGTGGCCCGGGAGGCGGGGAGCGACTATCTGCCCGCTCTGTACTGGCAGGGCGAGGATATCCGGGAGGCTCCTCGGGCGGACCTGCCGCCCCGCTTCGTCATCAAGTCCAACCACGCGGTGGGCACGGTGATCCTGGTGGAGAGCCCGGCGGAGGTGGATTGGGCGGAGGTGGGGCGCCAGACCCGCGGCTGGCTGGAGATGGACATCTCCACGCTCATGGGGGAGTGGCACTACCGATGGATCCCGCCGCGGCTCTATATCGAGGAGCTGCTGCCGGCCCCGGCGGGGCAGTCCGCCCCCGTGGACTACAAGATCTTCTGCTTCGGCGGCCAGCCGGTCTTCATCGAGGTCATGCTGGGGCGGGGCCGGGACCCCCGGATCCTTATGACGGATCCGGATCTCCGTCCGCTGCCGGTACGGGGCAAGGCCCCGGCCCCGGAGGAGCCCCTGGAGAAGCCCGTCAACCTGGCGGAGATGCTCTGGGTGGCCGAGCGCCTGTCCCGCCACTTCCGGTTCGTGCGCGTGGACCTCTACAACATCGAGGGCCGCGTGGTCTTCGGCGAGCTTACCTTCACTCCGGCCGGCGGCGCCATGCAGCTGGACCCCGGCGATTGGGACTACTGGCTGGGGGAGCATTTCCGGAACGCAGCGACAATGCCGGAAAGGGATCCCGCCCGGCCACACCCCACCCGGCGCAGGTGGGTGGGGTCGGTCCTATAGGTTCCGGTTCGGGCTGGTGATGTAGGGAACCAGGTAGACCCGGATCTCGGCCCATAGGGGATGGTTGGTCAGTGCCACCGAAAGGAGCCAGGCGACCGCGGCCAGAAGAATCCCGCAAGCGAGGTATAACAGATCGGGCTCCGGGAGGAGGCCGAACCCCTGGAAAAGGACCAGGGGCCCGGCGGTTGCCACGGTCACGACCGCTCCACGGACCAACCCCGTCCTCGTGTCCAAGAGGGAAAGGCCAAGCTTCTCGGTCAGTACCCGGTTCAGCGTGAAGGCCCGGATGAGCTGCATCCCGATGACAGCAAAGGCGACGAACAACAGGCCGAATATGGAGGCGATCCCGATCAGGAGCAATCCGATGCCGTTGGATACCGCCTGCGATTTGAATAGCTCCCGGGTGTAGTTGTTGGTCACCAGAAGCTGGGGAATCAAAGAGGTAACCAGCTGGACCATCCCGGCAATGCAAAGCACCTGCGCAATGGGGATGGACGGGATCCATTGAGCGCCGTAGATCACGGGTACCAGGGCGTCCATCAGCACCGCCGCCACCGTGAAGAAAGGCCAGCCGATCCCGATCATCAACTCGGTTGCCCGCAGGAATAGGGGCAGGGTTCCCCGCTCCCCGTAATCCCGCATCTCTTTCCCGAACAAGGGGCCCGCCACCGGATGGACCGCTGAGGTGACGAGCCGCTGGAAGATCTCCCGGATGCCTTCGGCGCGCGTGAACAGGCCGGCGGCCTCCATGCCCGCCGCCTTGCCGAGGAACAGCTCCGGACTGCCCCGGCTCAGCTCGGTCAGGATGCTGCTGCCGGTGGTGAAGCCCGAAAACCGGGCGATTCCGGATACGCCCCGGAAGCGGGGCAATACCGGAAAGCCTTCGGGGCGGCGCAGGTGCAAAATCAGAATGCCGGCGACCGTGCCTGCGGGGGCCGCCCAGGCCAGGCTGATTGCGCCAAAACCGGCCAGCGCGAGCCCGATGGCCGTGCCGACGGAGACAATCTTGTCCGTCAGCCGGACGAAGTACATGTACCCGAATTGGAAATTCCGGCGGAGCCAGGCCGTTAAAACCGAGCCGAACGGGACCACCAGAAAGTTCAGGGCCAGGACCAGGACGATGTTCGTGAGCTCGCCGTTGTCGTAAAGCTCTGCCAGAGGGACGCTGAGAAGGAGCAGGGACAGCGCGACCCCCCAGCCCATCAACAGGGTTAGGCCATGGGAGAGTCGCAGCTTCTCCTCGTTCAGGTCCGGCTCCCGGATGACGTACTGGGTGATTCCGAAATCCCGGAGTATGTGCGCGAAGCCCACGAAGATGGCGGCAATGGAGAAGAGGCCGATCTGGTCCGGGGTCAGGATCCGGGCGATGATGGCCGAGCTGATGAAGTTTATGAAAAACAAGCTGTACTTTTCAGCGACGGAAATGGAGAGGATGCGCCGGGTACCCATAGAGCATGTCCAATTGCGGGGGAGAGGGACCGGACCTGCTACGTGTCCTGGTACCGGGCGAATGGCGGAAAGACCCTCCGAGGCCTACGGGGTAGCGGGGTCCTTCCGCCCCGGCCCTTCCGGGCCAGCGGCTTTCCCCCTTCGGGGCCAGGGCATGCTGTACCGGAGGATCCGGCCAAGATCCCGGGGCAGGCCCGCCCAGAGCCGTGGCCGGTACCCCAGGCCCGCCAAAGCGCGCCAGGCCCGCAGATAGGTCCCCGTTCCCTGCCTGGAGGCCCTCGTGAGCAGGCGGCTGGCGACCTTTTCCAGTTCGGCAGCGGTCGCCTGGCGCTCCTCTTCGATCAAGCCGATCTCCCCGGCGTTCTTCAGCAGCCCATCCAGCATCTGGACGACATAGACCTTGCGCTGGGTCTCGTTCCCAGCGGCGGTCAGGTTGCCGGAATGCATGCGTGTCCGGGCCAGCGGCTTGGCGAGAAACAGGAAGGGACTGGCCAGGGCCGCCCGAAGCAGGAATTCCCGGTCCTGCCCCATATAAAAGCGCTCATCGAACCCCCCCATCCCGAGGGCGAAGGAACGGTCGACCAGAACGGCCGACATGGGGAGGAAGTTCCCGGGGAGCAGGCTCCTGAACGGCCGGTCCAGCCGGTAGAGGGGCGGGGATTCCCGCACTTTCGTACCCACGGGAATGGCACGGCCACTACCTATGAGCGGTCCCTCGCTCTGCCCCTCCCCGAATTGGATGCCATCCGCGAAGACGATCCGTGCTTCCGGAGCCGTGCCGAGGGTCGCCTCCAGGGATGCCAAGAGCTCCGGCTCCCACAGGTCGTCGGCGTCCAGGAAGGCCACCCATTGGCCACTGGCCTCCATCAGGCCCCTGTTCCTCGCCGCCGATGGCCCTCCATTCTCCTGCTCGACCAGAACCAGGGACAGGTTCGGGTGGCGGCGCGACCATTCCCGGACCACCTCGGCGGTTCCGTCGGTGGAACCGTCATCCACTACAAGGACCTCCTCCGGGAGCCGCTTCTGCTGCAGGATGCTGTCCAGGGTTTCCGTGATCAGGCGTTCCCGATTGTGCGCGGGTATTACTGCCGATATGGATGCCATCACGGCCTCCGTTTGACTGAAGCTGTGGCCCGGATCGCCCGGATGCGATCGCGGGAGGCCGGCGCTAGGGGTCCCGGACCTCCTCGGTTTCCCCGGGGATCAGATTGAGGTCGCCGGTGGATTCCAGGGAATGACGGGCGATGGACCGGAGGTGGTGAAGCCCGGACAGGACGATCAGGGGCCACGTCTTTACCTGGCGCGGATTGTAGAAGGCGCTCTTGATGAATGCCGAGAAGGCGGTCTGGAAGTTCTGCGCGTTCTTGTTCTTCCAGCCGTAGAGGAACCACAGATAGGCGAGGTTGGCCTTCACCATGCGCCGGTCCGCCTGGTTCCCGTCCGGGCCGTAAACTCCCCACCGGTTGAGGGCCTCCTCGATGATCTCGGCGGCGTAGTTCCGGGCTGGACAGCCCGCGGTAGTGTTCCGGGGATGCTTCCGATAGAGGGCCATTTCATGGCTCAGCATGTGGATCTCGGTAACGCGGGATGCCCGCAGCCAGTACTCGAAATCCTGACCCTGTTTCAGGCTCTCGGTAAAACCGCCGATCCGCTGGAACAGCTCGCGTTTCATCATCACTACCGACGTCCAGACGGCGAAATCGTGCAGCAGCTGGGTGTAGAGCCATCCGGAGCAGGCTGGCACCACCGACAGGTCGTCCCCTTCCCCCTCGTCGGCGGTTGAATTCCCCTCCAGCGGGTCCCGGGTGTCCTCCATCCACCGTTCTTCCCACTTTCCGTAGCTCATGAGGACGTGCGGATTGCGCTCCATATAGGTGACCTGGCGGGACAGCTTGCCCGGCAGCCATACGTCGTCCGCGTCCAGGAAGGCGATGTATGCTCCCCGGGCGCATTCCAGCCCCTTGTTCCGGGCGGCGGCCGCCCCGGCGTTGGCCTGGGTTAGGACCCGGATGTGTCCTGCATACCCTTCCAGGACCGCCCGAGTGTCGTCCGTCGAGCCGTCGTCCACCACGATGATTTCCTTGCGGGGGTAGTCCTGGGCCAGGACGCTATCCAGGGCAGCGCCGATGTACTGGGCCGCGTTGTAGGCCGGAATGATGACGGAGACCAGCGGCCAGTCTTCCCCAATGTCCTCCGATGGGCCCTTGCCGGACCGGATTCCATGGCCCGTATCCGGTTTCTGCTCCGGAACAGGAGAAAAAAGGCTGTGCGGGAAAGGGTCCTGCCTTTCGCGCAGGGCCGGGGGCGGGAGGGTGGTGGCGTTTCGCATTGCTTTCCCCGAATTGGGTTGTAACTGTTTTTTCGTTGAATTGTGTCCGAAAGCTTATTTCTCCCCATTCAAAAACCGGGCCAGGTGGAATTTTCATTAAAAACAGATGGCAACAAAAATTTTTTCAATAAATATGGTAAGACCCGAATCCTTTTGTAAAAGAAAGCGACATGGACCGCCCCTCGCTTCGGGTCGCCGAAATGTCCAATGTCGGGTTTCGTTTCGGGACGGAGCCATCCCGCAGGGGGGCTTCACGGAACTAGCGTCCGGAACGGCGTCCGGGAGCATCCGGGTGGGAACCTGATGTCCTCGACAGAGGGATGTAAGGAATCTCGACGGTGGAAGGGGGTGATGCCGGGGCCGCAGCCCGCTGGCGGTGCCTGCGAAGCGAGCTAGCGTAGGCGGTGCCGCGCCGGGTGAGAGGCTTGCAGTGGGAGGAAGGCAGAGGACAGGCGGGGACGGCCCCGCCTGTATGATTTCTCTACAGGTTGCCTTTGACTACGCTGCTGGGCACCTGCTTGCCCCGGCTGCCGCGCGTGCGCACGTACTCCTTGAGCGTTTCCGGGGAGAGGGTGACGGTTTTGCCGCCCTTGCCCGGCAGGGCCAGCCCCGCCTCGTCCACCCGCTCCACCCGCGCCAGGGCCTCGCCTTCCTTCAAGTCCATGAGCTTGACCCCCTTGCCGGAGGTCATCTCCTTGATCTCCCCGGCGGGGAAGACGGCCAGGTGGCCGCTGTCGCTGACCGTGGCCACCTGGTTGCCGTGGGCGGCCAGGGGCAGGGGCGGCAGGACGCCGGCGCCCTTCAGGGACTTGAGCACCGCCTTGCCGTTCTTGGTGCGGCCCAGCAGGTCGCCGAAGGTGGTGATGAAGCCGTAGCCGGCGGTGGAGGCGAGCAGGAAGCGGTCCTCGGCCTCGCCGATGACCATGCCCGCCACGCCCGCGCCCTGCAGGTCCACCAGCGAGGAGAGCGGGGTGCCGTAGCCGCGGCCTCCCGGGGCTTCGTTGGCCGACAGGGTGTAGGCCCGGCCGTTGGTGCCGAGCACCACCACCGACTTGGTGGTGCGGGTCTCCACGGCGGCCAGGGGGCCGTCGCCGTCCTTGTGGGGCACGGAGGTGAGATCGAGGCCGTGGCCCTGGCGGGAGCGGAACCAGCCCTTGCGCGACAGCAGCACGGTGACCGGCTCGTCCACCACCGGGGCCTCCATGGCCACGGGCTCGGAGTCCTCGATCAGGGTGCGGCGGTCGTCGCCGTAGGCTTCGATATCCGCTTCCAGCTCCTCGACGATCTTGTCCGTCATGGCGTCGTGGCTGTCCAGCAGGTGCTCCAGGGTTTCCTTCTCGCTCCGCAGGTCGCTGAGCTTCTGGTCCACCTTGAGGGTGTCCATGCGGGTGAGGCGGCCCAGGGGGATGGCGAGCACGTCGTCGGCCTGGGCCTCGGTGAGGGCGAACTGCTCCATGACGCCGGCCTTGGCCTCGGCGTAGTCCTCGGCGTTGCGCACGATGGCGATCACCGCGTCGATGTCGAGCAGGACCGCGCGGCGGCCCTCCAGGATGTGGATGCGGTTGTCCACCTTCTCCAGGCGGGCGCGGCTGCGCCGGGTAACCACCTCGCGCCGGAAGGTGGTCCAGCCCGCCAGCACCTCCTTCAGGCCCAGCTCCTTGGGGCGGCCGTCGAGATCGATGAAGGTGAGGCTCACCTTCTGGCGCACCTCCAGGGAGGTGAGGCCCATGAGGAAGGCCATGAGCTCCTCGGGCTTCTGGCGCTTGGACTTGGGCTCGATCACCAGCCGCACCGGGCCGGTGTCCTGGCCGGCCTGGTTGGACATGCCGCCCACCTGGCCCAGGACCGCCTGCTTCTTGGCCTTCTGGTCGCTGGTGATGTCCTTCTTGCCCTTCTTGGGCTGCGGATTGGCCAGCGCGTCGATCTCGGCGAGGATCTGCTCGGTGGAGCCGCCCGGTGGCAGCTCGGTGACCACCACCTGCCAGTCGCCGCCGGCCAGCTTCTCCACCTCCCAGCGCGCCCGCAGGGTCAGCGAGCCGCGGCCCTTTTCGTAAAGCGCGGCCAATTCCTCGCGGGAGGCGCACACCTGGCCGCCGCCGGGGAAGTCCGGGCCCTGGATGTGCTCCAAAAGGTCCGCGGTGGTGGCGTCGGGGTTGCGGTACAGGGCAATGGCCGCGGCCCCCACCTCGCGCAGATTGTGGGAGGGCACGTCGGTGGCCAGGCCCACCGCCACGCCGGGCTGGGCGTTGAGGAGGGCCATGGGCACCCGCGCCGGCAGCACCTCCGGCTCCTGCTCGGCGCCGTCGTAGTTGTCGATGAAGTCCACCGTGCCGCGGTCGGTCTCGCCGAGCAGCACCTCGGAGAAGGGGGTGAGGCGCGCCTCGGTGTAGCGCATGGCGGCGGCGTTGTCGCCGTCGGGGGAGCCGAAGTTGCCCTGGCCGTCCACCAGCGGGTAGCGGAAGGTGAAGTCCTGGGCCATGCGCACCATGGCGTCGTAGGCGGCCTGGTCGCCGTGGGGGTGGTACTTGCCGATCACCTCGCCCACCACCCGGGCCGATTTCTTGTGGTCGGTGTCGGCGCGCAGGCCCAGCCGGTGCATGGCGTAGAGGGTGCGGCGCTGCACCGGCTTGAGGCCGTCGCGCACGTCGGGGATGGCGCGCCCCTTCACCACCGACAGGGAGTAGGCCAGGTAGGAGCGGCCGAGGTGCTCGCGCAGGTCCAGCCAGTCCTCGCCGCGCTCGCCGTCGCGGGCGCCGGCGAAGGTCGTCAGGTCAGCCATGGGAGTTCCTTATAACAGGAAGAAACGTCATAAACAGAAATCCATTTTTGGTTAAGATGGAAAGGCTTGTTCATCAACCCGGTAGGACCGCAAAGGACGTCAGGTGTCCGCGGCCTCGAGGAGACTATCGTAGGAGCCCACTTCAGTGGGCGATCCTGGGCCGGACTCCGGCGCCTGCTCAAGAAATCGCTCGCTAAAGCGAGCTCCTACGGGAGAGCGTTTCCGAAGGCTGCGGCGGGGCCGGGGCTCCTTCCGGTGCCTCTTCGGGCTAGATATCGGCTTCCACCTGATCGCCGTTGGCCTCGATCCAGGCCCGGCGCGCCGCCGCCTCGCGCTTGCCCAGGCAGCGGTTCACCTCGTTCCAGGTCTCCTGCTCCTCGTCCTCGGGCACGAACAGCGGCAGTAGGCGCCGCGTGTCCGGGGAGAGCACCGTCTCCCAGAGCTGCTCGGCGTTCATCTCGCCGAGGCCCTTGAAGCGGTAGGCCTTCACCTTCTCCGGGTCGATGCCCTCGTCGGCCAGCTTCTCCAGGGTGGCGGCCTTCTCCGGCTCGTCGAGCACGTAGAGCTTGCGCGCCGGCTTGCCCTTGCCCTGGGCGGGGATGTCGAGCCGGAACAGCGGCGGATGGGCCACGAACAGGTGGCCGCGCTCGATGATCTTGGGGAAGTGGCGCAGGAACAGGCCGATGAGCAGGGCCTGGATGTGGGCGCCGTCCACGTCGGCGTCGGCGAGGATGACGATCTTGCCGTAGCGCAGGCCGGAGAGGTCGGCCTCCTCGTCGAAGCCGTGGGGGTCCACGCCGATGGACACGGCGATGTCGTGCACCTCGCGGTTGCCGTAGAGCTCGCCGCTGTCCACCTCCCAGGTGTTCAGCACCTTGCCGCGCAGGGGCAGCACCGCCTGGGTGTCGCGGTCGCGGGCCTGCTTGGCGCTGCCGCCGGCGGAGTCCCCCTCCACGATGAACAGCTCGGTGCGGGCGGGGTCGTCGGATTCGCAGTCGGTGAGCTTTCCGGGCAGGGTGGCCAGCGATCCGCCGCGCTTCTTGGCGGATTTCTTGTTGGCCTGCTGGCGCTCCCGGGCCGCGGCGATGGCCAGCTCGGTGATGGCCTTGCCGGACTCCGGATGCTCGTTGAGCCACAGCTCGAAGCGGTCGCGGAACAGGGTGGTCACCAGCTTGGCCGCCTCGCGGGAGGTGAGCTTCTCCTTCACCTGGCCCTGGAACTGGGGGTCGAGGAGCTTGGCGGAGAGCAGGAAGCAGGCCCGGCTCCAGATGTCCTCGGGGGCCAGCTTCACGCCCCGGGGCAGGAGCTGGTGGTGCTCGGCGAAGGCCCGGATGGCCTCCGTGGCCCCGGTGCGCAGGCCATTGACGTGGGTGCCGCCCTGGGCGGTGGGGATGAGGTTGACGAAGGACTCGCCGAGCCCCGCGCCTTCGGCCACCCAGGTGATGGCCCAGTCCACCCCCTCGCCGGGCTGGAAGTCCCCACCCGCTTCCGGGCCGTGGAACCGGCCGGCGGCGTAGACGGGGCAGACGGTTTCCCGGCCGTCGAGCAGCTCCTCCAGGTACTGGGCCATGCCGTTCTCGTAGGCCCAGGCCTCCACCACGGGGTCGCCTTCCTCCTGCTCCCGGACCAGCTCCACCCGCAGGCCCGGCAGCAGGATGGCCTTGGTGCGCAGCAGGCGCCGCAGGGGATCCAGCAGGATGCGGCCGTCGTCGAAGTAGCGCTCGTCCGGCCAGGCGCGGATGGTGGTGCCGGTGGTGCGCTTGGCCACGGTGCCGGTCTGGGTGAGGGGCTCGTCCACCTCGCCGCCGGCGAAGGCCATGCGATGCTCGGCGCCGCCGCGCCGGACGGTGACCTCCAGCCGCCGGGAGAGGGCGTTGGTCACCGCCACGCCCACCCCGTGCAGGCCGCCGGAGATGCCGTAGACGCTGTCCCCGCCCTTCTGGAACTTGCCACCGGCGTGGAGGGTGGTGAGGATCACCTCCACGGCGGGCTTGTTCTGCGCCTTGTGGTGCTCCACCGGGATGCCCCGGCCGTCATCCTCCACGGACACCGAGCCGTCCGTGTGCAGGGTGACCCGGATCAGGGAGGCGTGGCCGCCCAGCGCCTCGTCGGCGGCGTTGTCCACCACCTCCTGGATGATGTGGTTGGGGGCGGAGGTCTCCGTGTACATGCCCGGGCGCTTGCGCACCGGATCCAGCCCCTCGAGGACGGTGATGTCCTCGGCGGAGTAGCCGCCTTCCTTGCCCATGATCCGTGTCTCCGCGGCGTTTTCGGGAATGGGTTTCGGCCGTTCCGGCGACGCGGCTCGCGGGGCCGCTGCCGGGTCGGCGGGACACTCTAACGGAATCGGGAGGAAAAGTAAGGGGAAGAGCCGCGGTTGAAAACACCCCCATAGGTTGGCTCCGGATGGGGGGCGCGTGGCGAGGGTACCCACAGGGCGGGGCCAAGCAAAAAGCCCGGGGGTCGCCCCCGGGCTTTGGAACCGCTCCATTTCGCCGGGACCCGTGCCCCGGCACCGCGCGGCCGGCTGGCTACGGCTCCTCGGCGAGGTGGAAGGTCCAAGTCTCCGGGGTCTCGCCATCGCCGGCGTTTTCGTCCTCCTTGGCCAGGAAGACGTAGGTCCCGGTCTTGGGGTCCCGGGCCAGGGTGTCCCACTTGGCGTGGGCGTCCATGGGCCCATCGCCGTCCAGCTCGAAGTCGGACCAGCGGTCCGCTTCGGGGTCGTAGGTCCACATGCGCAGGCGACCGTCCACCTTCTTGGCCACCAGGGCCTTGCCCAGCTCCGGGGCCCACTCGATGGAGAGGGAGGCGCCCACGGGCTCGCCGTTGTGGCGGAGCTGGGCCATCTCCTTCACCTCGCCGGTGCGGAAGTTCATCTGCTGCCAGCGCTGCTGGGCGTAGACGGTGCTCCAGCCGGTCTCCGGGTCCAGGGCGCTGTACACCTCGGTGTATTTGCCGCCCGTGGAACCGTCCGTGACCACGGTGTCCCAGCCCCCGGTCTCCGGGTTGTAGGCCCAGGCGCGCTCGCTGTAGCCGCTTCCGGCCACGGTGACCACGGTGTCCAGCTCGGGGTCGTAGGAGAGGTCCCAGATGGCGATCTGCCCCGAGTTGTCGAAGGGGAACGGGTCTTTGGCCAGGTCGGTCCAGGCGCCGTCGGCGTCCCCCTTCTCGGGGTCGTAGCACCACAGGCGCTGCTTGAGCAGGCAGTAGCCGTGGCCGGGCCACCAGGCCATCTGGCCGTAGGAGTGCTTGGTCACGGGCCGGCCGCGCGGCGAGAGCAGGTCCACTTCCCAGCCGCCGCGGCGGCTGTCGTCCATGGCCTCCTTCTCCTCCTGGGTGAGGTGGTCCCACTCCCAGACGTTCTCCCAGTTCTCCTCCTCGGTGAGCTGGACCCAGCGGTTGTTGGCGATGTCGTAGGCGTCCACGTCGTTGCCGGGGTGGGTCTTGTGGCCGCCGCCCCAGTAGTAGACGAAGCCGTCGCCGGCGGTCACGCCGGAGTAGGGGCGGTATTCGGGCTCGCCGGCGCCCGCCTCGGGGTCCTGCTTGATCCAGGTCCCCGCCGCGCCCTCCGCGGGGTCGCTCTTCGAGGGGTCCTGGTCGGTGGAGTCGGAGTCGCCCCCGGTCTGGTCTTCGGAACCGGAGCCCCCATCGGTGGAATCCTCGGAATCCGAGCCCTCTTCGGTGGAGTCCCCGGAGTCCGGGCTGTCGTCACCGGTATCGCCCGAATCCGTCCCCCCGTCGCCCGTGGTTCCGGATCCCCCCGTGCCGCCATCGGTGTCCGATCCCTCCTGGTCGGATCCGCCGGAACCGGTCCCGTCCGACCCGGAGGAGCCGCCGGAATCGCCGCCACTGCCGTCGGCGGACCCCTCCGTTTGCTCGGTCTCGTCGTCCGCGCCGGGCAGCCCGTCGGCGTTTTCCAGCTCCTCCCCGCAGGCGGTCACCAGCAGGGCGGCGCAGACCGCCGCGCTGGCGGGAAGAAACCGCCTCCCCCCATTACCTTGGGCCATTTGCTTCTCTCCTGATGTTCCAGTGGTCCCCGCGCCGGGCGGGGTGCTCGACAAAAAGGGGCCCGGGGCGTTGTCCCGGGCCCTCGCGTCGCTACGGTTCGGCCATGGGGCCCCTCGGCATCCGCTTACTGCGAGATGCTGTAGGCGCCCATGTTGTAGGCGTTGTCCCGGGGCTCGGTGGCCAGGGGATGCTTG
>NZ_JBKGZG010000046.1:0-20010 GCF_046545655.1 Thiohalorhabdus sp.
CGGGGAGCCATAGGATGACGAAGGCCCCAGCGGAACATGCCGCAGGGGCCTTTTTGCGTGTGTCACGGTAACAACACAAAAAAAGCCCGGGCTGGGCCCGGGCCGTGAACCGGTCGGGTCAAGGGCGGTTACCGGTTGTCCTCTCCGCCGCCCTGGGGCTCGGTCTCCCGCTGGCCGCCCTCCGGCGCCCCGGCGTCTTCGAAGAAATCGGCCGTGTGCGCCGGGACCCGGATGTTTTCCGTGGAGGGCTTGGGCGGGGTGACCCGTTCGTTGGCCGGGGCCCCGTCGCCCTTCGGCTTCGGGGCCGCCTCGCCTCCGCCTTTCTTCCCTTGCTGGGCGGGCTTGCGCTGGGACCCCCCCCGGCCGCCACGGCCGCCCTTGCCCTTGCCCGGCTCCCCGCCTCGCTTGCCGCCCTTTTCCGGGGCGTCCGCCTTGGGGGCCTCGGCCTTGGCAACCCCCTCCTTCTCCTTGGAGGCCTCCTGGGCCGGCTTCTTGCCACCGTTGCCGCCGGAAGGCTTGCGGCCCCGCTTGCGGCCGTTGCCGCCCGAAGCGGGCTGGCCGCCGGTACCGCCCTGTTTGCCCCCTTCCTCGGCCTTGGCGGTCTCGGCGGGGGCCTTCTGGCCGTTGCCTCCCTTGCGGCCGCCGCCTTTCTGGCCGGCAGGGGCGGCTTTTCCTTCCTTGCCGCCTTCCTGTTCGCTCCCCCGCGCCTTGCCGCCCGCGGCGCCCTTCTTGCCGGTGCCGGAGGCGGGTTTTTCCGACCGTTCGGCGGCGGCCTTCTCCGCTTCGGGCTGGAGCCCGGAAGCCTCCTCCCCGGCCTGCTCGCCAAACAGGGCCTGGATGATCCGCTTCAGGAAGCCCGGCTTGGCCTCGGTGGCCTGCGGGGCCTCTACCGCCCCGGCGGCCTCCGCCGGCTCCTTGCCTTTCTCGGCGGCGGAAGCGTGGGCCACCGCGGTGGGGGAGAGGGGTGCCTGCTCCTGGGGCGCGGCGGGCTCGGGCTCGCTGCGGGGGCTCTCCGCCGGCTCGGGCTGGGGAATGCGCTGGTAGCTGAGGGCCCGGCCGCCCTTGGCCTCGGCGTCCCTGGCCCGGCCACGCTCCATGCTGTAGTCCGGCGTCACCATGTTGGGGTCCGGGATGATGGTGATGCGGACCCCGTAGCGGTCCTCCAGCTGGGCCAGGATGCCCCGCTTCTCGTTGAGGAGATAGGAGCCCACCTCTACCGGCACCCGGGTGTCGATGTAGGCGGTGTTTTCCTTGAGCGTTTCCTCTTCGAGGACGCGCAGGATATGCAGCGCGGAGGACTCGGTGGTGCGGATCCGGCCCTGGCCGCTGCACCGGGGGCAGGCGGTGTGGGTGGCTTCCCCGAGCGAGGGGCGCAGGCGCTGGCGGGACATCTCCAGCAGCCCGAAACGGGAGATCTTGCCCACCTTGATGCGCGCGCGGTCCACCTTCACCGACTGGCGCAGCTTGTCCTCCACGGCCTGGATGTTCCGCTTGCGCTTCATGTCGATGAAGTCAATGACGATGAGCCCGCCCACATCGCGCAGACGCAGCTGGCGGGGGATCTCTTCGGCGGCCTCCAGGTTGGTCTGGAGGGCCGTTTCCTCGAGGTCCGCGCCCTTGGTGGCCCGGGCGGAGTTGATGTCGATGGACACCAGGGCCTCGGTGGGGTCGATGACCAGGGAGCCGCCGCCGTCCAGAGGGACCTCCCGGCTGTAGGCGGTGTCGATCTGGTGCTCGATCTGGAACCGGGAGAACAGGGGGATGGAGTCCTTGTACGGCTTAACCCGATTCACGCACTCGGGCATGATGGCCTGCATGAAGTCCCGGGCGGTCTGCACCACCTCCGGCTCGTCCACCAGGATCTCGCCGATGTCCTCCTCGAAATTGTCCCGCAGGGCCCGGATGACCGTATTGCCTTCCTGATAGATCAGTATCGGGGCGGGCTTCTTGTCGGCCTGCTCAACGATGGAGTGCCACAGCTGCAGCAGGTGGTCGAGGTCCCGCTGGAGCTGTTCGGAGCTCTTGCCGATGCCCGCGGTGCGGATGATGACGCCCATCCCGTCCGGGATCTCCAGGGTGTTGAGGGCCTCGCGCATCTCCTTGCGATCCTCGCCCTCGATCCGCCGGCTGACCCCGCCGGCCCGGGGATTGTTGGGCATGAGCACGAGGAACCGTCCCGCCAGGCTGGGCAGGGTGGTCAGCGCGGCCCCCTTGGTGCCGCGCTCCTCCTTGTCCACCTGGACGATCAGCTCCTGCCCCTCGGAAAGGACGTCCTGGATCCGGATCCTGCGGGGGGAGGGGGTTTTTCCCTGCTCGTCACGGGGATAATATTCCCGGGCCACCTCCTTTATGGGCAGAAAGCCCTGGCGGTCGCCGCCGTACTCCACAAAGGCGGCCTGCAGGCTGGCCTCGATCCGAGTGATGCGGCCCTTGTAGATGTTTCCTTTTTTCTGCTGCTGGGCGGCGTTCTCGATATCCAGGTTGAGAAGCTTCTGGCCGTCCACCACCGCAACCCGGAGCTCTTCCGGGTTGGTGGCATTGATCAGCATCCGTTTCATTTTGGGTAGTCGGCTCCTACACCCGTTGGGGTATATGGGATCGCGGCCGTCGAATGCGTCGGCGGCGCTGGAATTTGGTAAAGCGGACGGGATGCAATTCCCCGCCCGCCATCTCGCTGTTCGGCGCGGGCTTCATCCTGCGCGGGGGCCGGAGGGAAACTTGCTAAGATGCTGGCAAGAGAAGATTTTCTGGGGGCTCCGGGCCGGAAAGGCCGATTCTATTCGGTATGCGCAGCGGGGGCTAACACCCCGAAAAACCCGCAAAAATACGCCATGACTAGCGTAACCGAACGCTTGGTTTTTTTCAATTGGCGAGGATCCGGCCCGGGTGGCGCGGACAGGAGGACATTCCTCATTCCATGAGCAACGACGCGGAAGGCCCCAAGCGGCAAAAGGGCCCGGGAAAGGGCGGCCCGTACTGGGTCGAGGTGACGGAGGGGCAGGACGGCCAGCGGGTGGACAACTTCCTGCTGGGACGGCTGAAGGGTGTCCCCAAGACCCGGATCTACCGGATGCTGCGCAAGGGCGAGGTGCGGGTCAACGGCAAGCGCTGCCGGCCAGCGGTCCGGCTCCGGGCGGGCGACCGCGTGCGCATCCCGCCGGTGGCGGGGCGTGAGGCCCCGCCGTCCGCCCGGGTCCCGGAAGGGGCCCGAAAGGCGGTAACCGAAGCCATTCTGTTCGAGGACACCGAGCTCGCCGTTCTGAACAAGCCCCCGGGGCTGGCGGTTCACGCCGGAAGCGGCATGCCCTACGGGATCGTCGAGGCCCTTGCCGCCGCGCGTCCGGAGGTGGAATGGGGGCTGGCGCACCGGCTGGACCGGGGAACTTCCGGTGTGCTGGTGGTCGGAAAGAACGGCAAGGCCACGCGCCGTCTCCAGGCCGCCTTCCGGGAGAGCCGTGCCAAAAAGGCCTACCTGGCCCTTCTGCTCGGGAGGGTGGAGGAGGGCGAGCATGTGGAGGAGGCCCCCCTCCGCCGGGGCCCGGAGCGGGGTGGCCAGCGGCCCATGGTGGTGGATGGGGAGTCCGGGCGCCGGGCGTCCACCCGGTTCCTGGTGCTGCGTGCCTTCCCTGGGTATACGCTGGTGCGGGCGGAGCCGGAGACGGGTCGGACCCACCAGATCCGAGCCCATGCCCGTCATTGGGGCCATCCCATCGCCGGGGACCCCCTGTACGGGGACCGCGAGGCCAACCGGACCCTGAAGGAGCTGGGGCTGGATTCCATTTTCCTGCACAGTGCGGAGCTGGAGCTGCCTCATCCGGTAACCGGCGAGACGCAGCACTTCCGGGCTCCGCTTCCCGCCCCCTTGAAGGCGCTGCTGGACCGCCTTTCCGGTTGAGGCGCGGACCCTGCCTTTCATTTCAACCTGGCGAAGGACATGAACCGAGTGCAACGCCCTGAATCCGTGCCTCTTCAAGACGCGGAGCTGGTCATTTTCGACTGGGACGGGACCCTGGTGGACAGCCGTGGGGTGATCGTGGACACCCTGCGGGCGAGCCTGCAGGAGGTGGGCTTGCCGGCGCTTCCGGACCGGGAGCTGCAGCAGGTGATCGGCCTGGGGCTCCAGGAGGCCATCGAGGCCCTCGTTCCGCACGCCGACCCCCCCACCCGGGACCGGCTGCGGGAGGCCTATGGGCGGCGGTTCCAGTCCTACCGGGCCACGGATATGCCCTTTTTTCCGGGGGCCGCGGAGGGGCTCGAGGCCCTGGCCGCCGAGGGCAGGGCCCTGGCGGTGGCCACCGGAAAGTCCCGGAGGGGCCTGGACCGCATGCTCATGGAATGGGGGCTGGAGGAGCGCTTCCAGGCCACGCGCTGCGCCGACGAGACCTGCTCCAAGCCCGACCCGCGGATGGTGCACGAGCTGCTGGAGGAGACGGGGGTGGCGCCGGAACGGGCCGTGCTGGTGGGGGACACCGCCTTCGACATGGAGATGGCCTACCGGGCGGGCCTCCACCGGGTCGCCGTCACCTACGGCGTCCACGAACCGGAGCGGCTCGCCCCCTGGGCGCCCCACGCCCTGGCGGACAGTTTTCCCGAGGTGCTGGACCACCTGGGCTGTGAGGGTTTGGAATCCGAACCGGCGCAAGGATATAATTAGCTGCTTATGCGTGAACTTCGTGAATCCGTGATCCGGCTGGCGCAGGTGCCGCCCGAGGGGCTTTTGTTCCAGGGCCTTGTTCCAGGGAGTGCCCTGCCCAGGCTGGAAGAGGCCGTGGCCGGGATGGTGGGCGAGGGCGTGGAGGTGGACCTGCGCCTGGAGCCGAACAACGACGTGTGCCTCCTGCACGGCCGGGTTCAGGGAGCGGTGGAGCTGGAGTGCGAGTCCTGCCGGACCCGGTTCCGCTTTCCCCTGCAGGAGGTTCTGCAGCTGACCATCGACCCCAATCCCGAGAACGATCTGTACCGGGATCCGACCCAGAAGGGCGAGGTCTGGGTCATCGACCATTCCGATGAGCAGATCGAGGCCCCCGAGGGGCGGTTCGAGCTCGTGGAGTCCCTGGAGGACGAATGGCTGCTCGAGCTCCCCATCAGCCCGCGGTGCGCCGAGGGCTGCAAGGGGATATGTCCGGTTTGCGGAACGGATCGGAACGAGGCAGAATGCGCCTGCTCTTCGTCCCCGCGCGAGAGCCCGTTCGATGTCCTGGCGCAGCTGAAGAGAGACGACTAACCGCCCACGCCGCCGTACGGCGGTCCCTGTCCGTGGCCGGAAACGGACCGGGAACCAACGTTTGGGAGATCAGAAATGGCTGTACCGAAGAAGAAGACCTCCAAGGCCCGTCGCGATCAGCGGCGCGCCCATCACGCCATCCGCCCCGCCAGCATGAGCACCTGCCCCGAATGCGGGGAGCGCAAGCGGCCGCACCACGTGTGCCAGAGCTGCGGCTCCTACCGGGACCGCCAGGTCATGGCCGTCGCGGAAGAGGACTGAAGCGGGGCAACCGGCCCCTTGAGAAGCCGATTCCGACGGAATCCGCCACGCCGACCTCGATCCTGGGACGTCAATGCGCATAGCTCTGGATGCAATGGGGGGGGACTACGGCCCGGCCGTGGTGGTCCCGGCGGCGTCCGCCGCCCTGGACCGCCACCCCGACCTGGAGCTGGTCCTGGTGGGCCTCGAGGACGCCATCCGGGAGTCGCTCGCCCACCACGGCCTGGAGGCCGAGGGGCGCATCACCGTGCGCGCCGCCAGCCAGGTGGTGTCTTCCGAGGACGATGTCTCCCAGGCCCTGCGCAGCAAGCGAGACTCCTCCATTCACGTGGGGGCCAGCCTGGTCAAGGACGGCGAGGTGGACGGCTTCGTGAGCGCTGGCAACACCGGCGCCCTCATGGCCATCGCCCGCCTGATCCTCAAGACCCTCCCCGGCATCGACCGGCCTGCCATCGCCACCTTCCTGCCCACCCGCGACAGCCGGGTGCTCATGCTGGACCTGGGCGCCAACGTGGACTGCAACTCGGACCACCTGTTCCAGTTCGCCGTCATGGGAGAGGTGGCCTCGCGGGCCGTCTACGGGGTGGAGGACCCCTCCATCGGGCTCCTCAACATCGGCGAGGAGAACATCAAGGGCAACGACGTGGTGAAGGTGGCCGGCCAGCTCCTGCGCGAGAGCGAAATGAACTACGTCGGCAACGTGGAAGGCCGGGACATCTTCTCCGGGAAGGCGGACGTGGTTGTGGCGGACGGCTTCGTCGGCAACGTGGCGCTCAAGACCTCCGAGGGAACGGCGGAGCTCCTCGCCCATTTCCTGCGGCAGGCCTTCTCCGCTTCCTGGAGCTCCAAGCTGGCGGCCTTCCTCGCCCGCTGGGTGCTGAAGGACTTCAAGCGCCGCGCCGACCATCGGGAGTACAACGGGGCCATGCTCCTGGGGCTCAACGGCATCGTGGTCAAGAGCCACGGCAGCGCGGACAGCTACGCCTTCTCCCGCGCCATCGAGGTGGCGGCCTCGGAGGCCCGGAACAACGTGAACCGGCGGATCACCCACGAGATCCAGCAGATGCTGGAAGTGGCCGAGTAACAGGGGCGGGGGAGCGGACGCATGACGCGCGGGCGGATAACCGGCACGGGGAGTTACCTCCCCGAGAAGGTCCTGACCAATCAGGACCTGGAATCCCTGGTGGATACAAGCGACGAGTGGATCACCGCCCGTACGGGCATCAAGGAGCGGCGGATCGCCGCGCCCGACGAGTCCACCGTGGACCTGGCGGAACAGGCCGCCCGCCGCGCCCTGGGGGCCGCCGGCCGCGAGCCCGCCGAGGTGGACCTCATCATCGTCGCCACCACCACCCCCGATCAAGTGTTCCCCAGCACGGCCTGCCTGCTCCAGGGCCGGCTCGGCATTATCGGCCCGCCCGCCTTCGATGTGCAGGCGGTATGCACCGGCTTCATCTACGCCCTCGCCACTGCGGACAAATTCCTGCGCGCCGGGGCGGCACGGTGCGCGCTGGTGGTCGGGGCCGAAACCATGTCCCGGATCGTGAACTGGGAGGATCGGGGCACGTGCGTGCTGTTCGGGGACGGCGCCGGGGCGGTGGTGCTGGAGGCCGACGACTCCGACCAGCAGGGGATCCTCTCCACCCATCTCCACGCGGACGGCAGCCAGGAGGCTCTCCTGAATGTCCCCAAGGGCGTGGCTACCGGCTGGGACAGCGAGGACCCCGAGAGCACCATCCATATGAAGGGCAACGAGGTGTTCCGCGTGGCCGTGAACACCCTGGGCCAGGTGGTGGAGGAGACTCTGGCGGCCAACGGCCTGGACCAGGGAGAGGTGGACTGGCTGGTTCCGCACCAGGCAAACATCCGCATCATCCAGGCCACCGCCAAGAAGCTGGCCCTGTCCATGGACCGGGTGGTGGTCACCGTGGACCGCCACGGCAACACCTCCGCGGCCTCCGTGCCGCTCGCCCTGGACGAGGGGGTGCGCCAGGACCGCATCCGCCCGGGGGACCTGGTCCTCCTCGAGGCCTTCGGCGGCGGGTTCACCTGGGGCTCCGCGCTGCTGCGCTGGTAGCACCGACCGCACACCAAGAGGGGGAACAGCCGAACCATGAGCGATTTCGCATTCGTCTTCCCGGGCCAGGGCTCGCAGAGCGTGGGCATGCTTGACGCCTATCCCGACACGGATGGGGTGGTCGGTCGCACCCTGGCGGAGGCCTCCGAGGCCCTGGGCCTGGACCTGGGCGCGCTGGTGCGGGAGGGCCCCGAGGCGGAATTGAACCGCACGGAGGTCACCCAGCCCGCCATGCTGGTGGCCGGGGTGGCCGCGCACCGGCTGTGGACGGCCCGGGGCGGCACCGCTCCCCGCTTCCTGGCCGGCCACAGCCTGGGCGAATACACCGCCCTGGTAGCCGCCGGCAGCCTCGACTTTTCCGAGGCCGTACGCCTGGTGGCCGACCGCGCCCGCTTCATGCAGGAGGCCGTGCCGGCGGGCGAGGGCAAGATGGCCGCTATCCTCGGTCTCGACGACCCCACGGTGGAGGAGCTGTGCACCGCCGAGGAGCGCCGGTCCGGGGAGATCGTCCGCGCCGTGAACTTCAACGCCCCGGGCCAGGTGGTAGTGGCCGGCACGGCCCAGGCAGTGACCGACCTCATGGAGGCAGCGGGGCAGGCTGGTGCCAAGCGGGCCGTGGAGCTGCCGGTGTCCATCCCGTCCCACTGCCCGCTCATGGAGCCGGCGGCCGAGCGTCTCGCGGAGCGCCTGAAAGAGGTCGACCTGCGGGCCCCTGCGGTTCCGGTGATCAATAACGTGGATGTGGCTGCCCCGGCGGAGCCGGAAGCCATCCGGGACGCCCTGGTGCGCCAATTGGCCAACCCGGTGCATTGGACCGCCACCATCGGCCACATGCGGGAAGGCGGCGTGGCCCGGGTGATGGAGATGGGGCCGGGCAAGGTGCTGTGCGGGCTCAACAAGCGCATCGACCGGCGCATGCCCTGCCTGCCCGTGACCGATGAGGAAAGCCTGGACCAGGCCCTGGAGCAGGCCCAACAAGGGGACGCGTGATGCTGGACGGCCAGATCGCAATCGTGACCGGCGCCAGCCGGGGAATCGGCCAAGCCATCGCCCAGCGGCTGGGCGAGCTCGGCGCCACCGTGGCGGCCACCGCCACCTCCGAATCCGGCGCCCAGAGGGCGGAGCAGGCCCTGCGGGAGGCCGGGGCGGAGGCCAGGGGCTACGCCCTGGACGTCACGGAGACCGATGCCATCGAGCCCTTCATCAAGTCCGTGCAGGAGGATCTGGGCAATCCCGGGATCCTGGTGAACAACGCCGGGATCACCCGCGACGGGCTGCTGATGCGCATGAAGGACGAGGACTGGCAGGATGTCATCGACACCAATCTGTCCTCCGTCTTCCGCCTGACCCGGGCGGTGGCCCGGCCCATGATGAAGGCCAAGGGCGGGCGGATCATCAACATTGCCTCCGTGGTGGCCGCCATGGGCAACGCCGGCCAGGTGAACTACGCTGCGGCCAAGGCCGGCATCCTGGGCCTCACCAAGTCCTCGGCGCGGGAGCTCGGTCCGCGGGGCATCACCGTCAATGCGGTGGCTCCCGGCTTCATCGAGACGGACATGACCCGGGAGCTTCCCGAGGAGCAGCGCGAGGCCCTGCTGCAGCAGATCCCTCTGGCGCGCCTCGGCGATCCCGCAGAGGTGGCGGAGTGCGTGGCCTTCCTGGCGGGCCCGGGCGGCGGGTATGTCACCGGCTCCACGCTCCATGTGAACGGCGGTATGTACATGGGGTAACTCCCTTTGGGAGGACGTTTTTCGGACCGTTTGAGCCGCCCCGGCAAATGTGGTACCTAGTCGGGGCTTCGCGAAACCCTTGAAGGAGGAAAGGTCAACAATGAGCGATACCGACGCTCGCGTGAAGAAGATTGTTTCCGAGCAGCTGGGTCTCAGCGAGGAGGAGGTCTCCACTGAGGCGTCCTTCGTCGACGATCTGGGCGCGGACTCCCTGGACACCGTGGAGCTGGTGATGGCCCTTGAGGAAGAGTTCGGCTGCGAGATTCCGGACGACGAGGCAGAGAAGATCACCACGGTCCAGGAAGCGATCAACTACATTAACAACAACGTCGGCTAGCGGCCGTCGGGGTTGCTGGACCTGGGCGGTGCCTCGACCAAAGGGGGTGCCGCTTTCTTATTCAGGGATAGGGGCGAATCTTGAAACGTCGCGTGGTCATAACCGGAGTGGGCATGGTGACCCCCGTGGGCGCCACCACCACGGAGAGCTGGGAGGCGATCGTCGCCGGACGCAGCGGCATCGATGCCATCACTCGGTTCGATGCGTCGGACTTCTCCGTCCGCATCGCCGGAGAGGTGAACGGTTTCGAGCCCGGGGATTACATCCCCAAGAAGGAAGCCCGGAAGATGGACACTTTCATCCATTACGGGCTGGGGGCCGCCTCCATGGCCATGGATGACTCCGGCCTGGAGATCACCGAGGAGAACGCCGAGCGCGTCGGCGTGGCCATCGGCTCCGGGATCGGCGGTCTGCCCTTCATCGAGAAGGCCTACGAATCCTATCTGAACGGCGGGCCACGCAAGATCTCGCCCTTCTTCATTCCCGCCTCGATCATCAACATGGTATCGGGGCACTTCTCCATCATGCACGGGACCAAGGGTCCCAACGTGGCGGCGGTAACGGCATGCGCCACCGGCACCCACGCCATCGGCGACGCGACCCGGCTGATCCAGTACGGCGACGCCGACGCAATGGTCGCGGGCGGCACGGAATCCTGCATCTCGCCGTTGGCGGTGGGCGGATTCGCCGCGGCCAAGGCGCTGTCCACGAACAACGACGATCCTCAGTGCGCCAGCCGGCCCTTCGACGCGGAGCGCGACGGCTTCATCCTGGGCGAGGGCGCCGGGGTGGTGGTCCTGGAGGAGCGCGAAGCGGCCATCGCCCGCGGGGCGCGAATCTACGCCGAGGTGGGGGGCTACGGCATGAGCGCCGATGCCTACCACATGACCGCCCCCAGCGAGGACGGCGAGGGCGCCTCCCGCTGCATGGAGCTGGCCCTCCGGGACGCGGAGGTGGCCCCGGAGGAGGTGGACTACGTCAACGCCCACGGCACCTCCACGCCCACCGGCGACCGGGTGGAGACCATGGCGGTCAAGCGCGTGTTCGGCGATCACGCAAGCAAGCTGGCCGTCAGCTCCACCAAGTCCATGGTGGGGCATATGCTGGGTGCCGCCGGGGGCGTGGAGAGCATCGTCTCCGCGCTGGCCGTCTACCACGGGGTCGCGCCGCCCACCATCAACCTGGAGAACCCGGACCCGGAATGCGATCTCGATTACGTTCCGGGAGAGGCCCGGGAGATGCCGATGCGGGCGGCGGTCAACAACTCCTTCGGCTTCGGCGGCACCAACGCCACCCTGGTTCTAAAGCGGGCCTGACCGTTCCTCTGTAGCTGGAACGGCTTTGGTGGCCCATTGCACGGCCCCCGTGTGAACTCGGTGCCGGGATCCGGTCGGCGAGGTCGCCGCTACGGCGGCGGCCCTTGTGCTACCATTAAGTCTGCTAGCCGGTTCGACGCCTTCCCCGTGGGGCTCCTTACGATTTTGAATCTCCTTTCCCGCAGCCTCGCATGAGCCGCCCTCCTTCCCCTGCCGCCCTGGTCAACGGGTCTCCGTGCGGGATCGGGGATCCCGCCATCCCGGTGTCAGATCGAGGATTCCAGTACGGCGACGGGATCTTCGAAACGCTTGCCGCGCGGGGTGGGCGGCTGCTTGACGGAGCGGCCCACCTGGAACGTCTGCGGCAGGGGGCGGACCTGCTGGGGATCCCGGCCCCGGCTCCCGCGCACCTGGCCGCGGAAGCGGAGGGCCTGGTGGCCCAACAGGGAGCCGGGGAGCGGAACGTGATCAAGATCCTGGTTTCCCGGGGCCCGGGTGGCCGCGGCCTCGCGCCCCCGGCCCATCCGGAGCCCACCCGCGTGGTCATGCGCCTGCCGTGGCCGGAACATCCCGCGGAATGGCGGCGGACCGGCGTCCGCACTGTCCTTTGCCGGACCCGCCAGGTGAGCGGGGACGCCCTGGACGGGCGGATCAAGAGCATGAACCAGCTCAACCACATCGTCGCGCGCATGGAATGGACGGACCCCGATATCGCCGAAGGGCTCTTGCAGGACCACGAGGAGCGCCTGGTGGAAGGCACGGCGACCAACCTCTTCCTGGTTCGGGACGGCGTTCTGCAGACTCCCGATCTGACCGGGGCGGGCCTGCCCGGGGTGACCCGGCGCCGGATCCTGGAGCTTGCCCGGGCCACCGGCCTGCCCACCGAGGAAGGCGAAGTCCGGGAAGTGGATCTGGAGCACGCCGAGGAGGCATTCCTCACCAATTCCATCATCGGGGTCTGGCCGATCCGGGAGCATGGCGGGCGCCGCCTGCCCTCGGCCCCCGGCCCCTGGACCGTCCGGCTGAGCCAGGCCCTGGAGACGGCCTATGCGTAACCCGCTGCGAGGCTGGCGCCGCTGGCTTCTGGTCCTGGTGCTGGCGGGCGTCCTCGCTGCCGCCTGGGGCGCCTGGCACCTCCAGGAGTTCGCCACCCGCCCGCTGGGTCCGGCGACCGAACCGCTCCTGGAGGTGCCTGAGGGGGCGTCGTTCCGAACGGTGGTCCAGCGCATGAAGGACAAGGGGTGGGTGGACCGGCCCCTGGAGATGCGCCTGCTCGGGCGCCTGTTCCATGTCGCCCCCCGGATCCATGCCGGTGAATACCGCCTCACCCCGGACATGACCCCCCTGGACGTGCTGGAAGCCTTGACCAGCGGCGACGTGGTGCTCCATTCCGTATCCTTCCCGGAGGGGAAGACGGTGCGGCAGTTCCTGGAGCGCTTGCGGGCCAAGGAGGCTCTCGATTTCCCCACCCTGCCGGAAGGCCCCGGGGACCCCGCACTGCTGGATATGCTGAATCTCGACGAGCGCGGTTACGAGAGCGCCGAGGGGTGGCTGTTCCCGGAGACCTACCGCTTCACTCGCGGCACCAGCGCAACCCAGATCCTTCGCAGGAGCCACGAGCGCATGCTTCGGGTTCTGGAGGAGGAGTGGGCGAATCGGGAGGAGGACCTGCCCTACGATGAGCCCTATGAGGCCCTGGTGCTCGCCTCCATCGTGGAGAAGGAGACCGCCGTTCCGGAGGAGCGCCGGGAGATCGCGGGGGTGTTCATCAACCGGCTCCGGAAGGGCATGCGTCTGCAGACTGACCCCACGGTCATCTACGGGCTGGGAAAGGAGTTCGACGGCGACCTCCGGACCCGGCACTTGCGGGACCGCACCCCCTACAACACCTACCGCATCGACGGTTTGCCACCAACGCCCATCGCCAATCCCGGTCGGGCCGCCATCCGCGCGGTCTGCCAGCCCGAAGACACCGACGCCCTGTACTTCGTCTCCCGGGGCGACGGCACCCACGTGTTCTCCGAGACCCTGCAGGAGCACAACCGGGCCGTGCGACGGTATCAGCTGGGGGGGCGGTAGGTTGGCGCCCCGGGCGGGTCGTTTCATCACCCTGGAAGGGATCGACGGCGCGGGCAAGACCACCGCGGCCTCCTACTTGGCGGAACGGCTCGGGCAGGAAGGGGTGGAGGTGGTTGCCACCCGCGAGCCGGGAGGAACCCCCCTGGCGGAGGCCATCCGCGGCCTGCTCACGGGCACGGAGGGAGAGGCGCCCACGGAGGACACCGAGGCCCTGCTCATGTTCGCCGCCCGCGCCCAGCACCTCGATCGGGTTATCCGCCCTGCGCTCCAGGCCGGCCGCTGGGTGCTGTGCGACCGCTTCACCGACGCCACCTACGCCTACCAGGGCGGGGGTCGGGGCATGCCCGCCGAGCGCATCCGGGCCCTGGAGCACTGGGTCCATGGGGGCTTCCAGCCGGATCGGACCCTCCTCTTCGAGCTCCCCGCGGAGGAGGGCCTCCGCCGCCGGGCCGGGGCGGGGAGCCGGGCTGACCGCTTCGAGGAAGAAGGCGCGGCCTTCCTGCGGGGGGTCCAGGACGCCTATCGGCAGCGGGCCGAGGCGGAGCCGGAACGCTTCCGGTCCATCGACGCCGGGCGCCCTTGGCCGGAGGTGGCCGGGACCCTGGACACGTGGCTGGCACGGGAGCTGGCGCAATGGCGCGCTGGGACCTAATCGGCCAGGACGCCACCGTCGCCCGCCTGGAGGCTACCCTGCAGGGCGGCCAGGTGCCCCACGGGCTCCTGCTGGCCGGCCCCCGGGGGACGGGGAAGGGCACCGCCGCGCGGAAGCTGGCCGCCCGTCTGCTTTGTCACCGGGAGGCGGGGCAGGCGCCCTGCGGTGAGTGCCCTCCGTGCCGCCACCGGGAGGCGGGTACGGCCCCTGATCTCATCACCCTGCCGGCGGAAGGGGAGGAGGAGATCCGGGTGGATCCCCTCCGGGAGATGGTGGCGCAGGTGCAGCTGACTCCCCAGGAGAGCCGCCTGCGGGTGGTGATCCTGGATCCTGCCGAGGCCATGGGGGCCCACGCGGCCAACGCGCTGCTCAAGGTCCTGGAGGAGCCGCCCGGCGAGGTGGTATTCCTGCTGGTGAGCCACCGTTCCGACCGGCTGCTGCCCACCATCCGCAGCCGCTGCCAGCTGCTGCGCTTCCGGGCCGTGCCCGCCGGGGAGGTGGAGAAATGGCTGGAAGAGAGCCATGGCCTGGCCGGCGGGGATGCCCGCCTGGCCGCGCGCCTGTCCGGGGGGGCGCCCGGCCGGGCCCTGGAATGGGCCCGGCGCTCCCTGGTGGCGGAGCGGGACGCAGTTCTCGAGGGGCTTGCAGCGGCGCGCGATCGGGGAGGAGAATCCCTTCTGGAGGTGGCCGACCGCTGGGCCACGGGGGAATCGGCCGCCTGGCTCCCCCACCTGCAGGCCTGGCTGCGGGACCTGGCCCGTGTTACGGTCACGGCCGGCCAGGCGCCCCCGGAGCGCCTGGTCAACGCCGACCGCCGGGAGCGCCTCGTCCAAGAGGCCGGGCGGTTCGGGCCGGCATCCGCCGAGCGGCTCCTCCGCGCCGGGGAGGCTCTCGCGGAGGCCGAGGCCGGCCGGGTCAGCACCCGGCTGGCCCTCGAGGAGCTCCTTTTCTGGTGGCGGGATCCGGAGACCATGCCCCGGACCCCGCCGTCCACGTCCTAGCAGGCCGGGTTCCCCATGGCTAAGCAGATCGGCGTCAAGAGCCAGTTCTCCGACGGGGTCTTCGTGCTCCCCGTGGACGACGAGTCCATTTCTCCCCGGGACCGGGTCCTGGTGGAGACCGACAGCGGCACCGAGGTGGCCGACGTCGTCATCGGCCAGGTGGAGGAAAGCCAGCTGCCCTTTCCCGGGCGCCTCAAGCGGGTCCTCCGTCGCCTGTCCAGCCGCGACGAGGCCTGGCTCGCCACCCTGGAGGAGCGGGAGCGGGAGGCCCTGCGCTACGCCCGCCGCAAGGCTCGGGCCCTGGAGCTGGAGATGAAGGTCTCCAAGGTACGCATGGAGTTCGACGGCGACCGGGGCACCTTCTACTTCACCGCACCCCACCGGGTGGACTTCCGGGAGCTGGTGCGGATCCTGGCCCGGAAGTTCCACATCCGCGTGGAGATGCGCCAGATCGGCGTGCGGGACGAGGCCGCCCTGGTGGGCGGGCTGGGCCCCTGCGGGAAGACGCTCTGCTGCGCCGGACACATGGAAGGCTTCCCGCCCATCAATGTGAAGATGGCCCGGGAGCAGGGGATCGAGCCCAACTCCAACAGCTCCACCGGGATGTGCGGCCGCCTCAAGTGCTGCCTGCGCTTCGAGCACGACAGCGCGGAGGAGGGCAAGGGCGGCGGCTGCGGCGGTTGCGGCGCCAAGAAGGCGAAGGCCGGAGCGCGTGGCGACGAGCCGGACGGCCGGATCGCGCTCCGCGGCCCCTCGCGCCAGCCTGGATACCACATCAACCCGGAATAGGAGCGCGACACCCGATCGCGCCGAATCCAACCCACCCTCCACAGCGGATCGTCCATGGCCGGAAGTGAAGCCGATTCAGGGTTTTATATCACCACGCCCATCTACTACGTGAACGATGTCCCCCACATCGGCCACGCCTATACCACGGTGGCGGCGGACGTGGTGGCCCGGTACCAGCGCCTGCGGGGTCGGGACGTCTATTTCCTGACCGGGACCGACGAGCACGGCCTGAAGGTGGAGCGCTCCGCCCAGCGGCAGGGCATCACGCCGCAGGGGCTCGCCGACCAGGTGGTGGGCCGGTACCGCGAACTGTGGGAACGCCTGGAGATCAGCCACGACGACTTCATCCGCACCACCGAGGACCGCCACGCCGCCGGGGTTCGCAAGCTGTGGGGCCTGCTGGAGCAGAGCGGCGCCATCTACAAGGGGGTCTACGAGGGCTGGTACAACGTCTCCGACGAGGCCTACGTCCCCGACAGCCAGGTGGTGGACGGCTGCGACGCCGAGTCGGGCCAGCCCCTGGAGCGGGTGCAGGAGGAGAGCTACTTCTTCCGCCTGTCCGAGTATCAAGAAGCCCTGGTGGAGCACATCCGGGCCCATCCCGAGTTCATCCAACCGGAGAATTTCCGCAACGAGATCCTCAGCTTCCTCGACCAGGGCCTGAAGGATCTGTCCATCAGCCGCACCACCTTCACTTGGGGGGTCTCAGTCCCGGACGATCCCGACCATGTAATCTACGTCTGGATCGACGCGCTCACGAACTACATCAGCGCACTCGGCTACGGGTCGGAAAATGAAGAGCTTTACGAGCGATTCTGGCCCGCGGACCTGCACCTGATCGGTAAGGACATCCTGCGCTTCCACGCGGTGTACTGGCCGGCCCTGCTCATGGCGGCGGGCCTGCCGCTGCCCCGCCAGATCTTCGCCCACGGCTGGTGGACGAAGGAGGGGCAGAAGATGTCCAAATCCAAGGGCAATGTCCTCGACCCCTTCGGCCTGACCAACTACTACGGCACCGACCAGGTGCGCTACTTCCTCCTGCGGGAGGTGCCCTTCGGCCAGGACGGCGACTTCTCCGACGCGGCCATGGTGCGCCGGGCCAACGAGGACCTGGCCAACGACCTGGGCAACCTCCTGAACCGCACCCTGTCCATGCAGCGCAAGTACCTCGGCGAGGAGGTGGGTCTTCCCGCGGTGGAGACCGACGAGGACAGGGACCTGAAGGCCCATCTGGACGGCCTGCCCGCGGCCTTCGAGGAGCACATGGACCAGCTGCGCTTCCACCGCGCCCTGGAGGCGGTGTTCGAGGTGGTGCGCCGCGGCAACCTGTACGTGGACGAGACGGCCCCCTGGGTGCTCAACAAGGAGGGCAACCGGGAGCGCCTGGCCACGGTGCTGGCCAACCTGCTGGAGACCGTGCGCATCGTCGATCTGCACCTGTGGCCGGTGATGCCGGAGGCCTGTCACCGGATGTTCATGCAGATGGGCTACAGTCTGGAGGGGGTGGAGCTGGACCGCGACGCCCGCTGGGGCGCCCGTCCCGCCACTCTGACCATCACCAAGCCCAAGCCCGTGTTCCAGAAGGTGCAGGAACCGGAAACGTAGGAACGAGCGTGCAAGCCATGATCGAGCTGGCCGACAGCCATTGCCATATGGACTTTCCCGACTACGAGGCTTCCCCAGTGGAGCTCATGGGCAACGCCCGGGAGCAGGGGGTCCGCTACCTGCTGAACATCTCCGTGTGCCTGGAGGACTTTCCCCGGGTCCTGGAGGTGGCCGAGTCCGACCCCGAGGTGTACGCCACCGTGGGGGTCCATCCCAACTACGACGGCGTGGAGGAGCCCACCGCCGACCGCCTGGTGGAACTGGCGGCGCACGATAAGGTGGTGGGCATCGGCGAGACGGGGCTGGACTACTTCCGCCACCACGTGGAGCCCGCCGACCAGCAGGCCCGCTTCCGCGCCCACATCGAGGCCGGGCGCCGGCTGGGGCTGCCCCTGATCATCCATTCCCGCGAGGCGCGGGAGGACACGGTTGCCATGGCGCGCGAGGCGGCCGACCAGGGGGTGAGCGGGGTCATGCACTGCTTCGCCGAAGACTGGGACACCGCCCGTGCGGCCCTGGATGCCGGCTTCTACATCAGCTTCTCGGGCATCGTCACCTTCAAGAATGCCGCCGACCTGCGGGAGGTGGCCAAGAAGGTTCCGGCGGACCGGATCCTGGTGGAGACCGACGCCCCGTACCTGGCCCCCGAGCCCTACCGCGGCAAGACCAACCAGCCCGCCTACGTGCGCTACACCGCCGAACGGGTGGCGGCGGAGCGGGGCGAGTCGCTGGAGGAGCTGGCGGCGGCCACCACCGAGAACTTCCTCCGCCTGTTCCGGCTCGGCTGAGGGCCCGGGCGTGGAGGCGGTAATCCTCGGCTCGGGTTCCAGCGCCGGCACCCCGGTGATCGGCTGCCGCTGCCCGGTCTGCCGGTCGGAGGATCCCCGCAACCACCGCACCCGGGCCTCCATCTGGGTCCGCGGCGATGGCGGGGAATCCTTCCTCGTGGACACCTCCACGGACATGCGCCACCAGGCGCTGCGGGAGGGGATCGACCGGGTGGACGCGGTGTTCCTCACCCACACCCACGCCGACCACATCAACGGCATCGACGACATGCGGGCCTTCAACGGCCTCCAGGAGCAGGTGATTCCCATGTACGGGCGCCCGGCGACCCTGGAGGAGGCCCGGCAGCGGTTCCACTACTGCTTCGGCGACCCGCCACCGCCCGAGCGGGGCTGGTACATCCCCGTGCTGGAGGCCCGGCCCCTGCGCGAGCCCCTCCAGTGGGGCGCGGTCACCGTCACCCCCGTGCCGGTGGAGCACGGGCGCTGGCCCATCTACGGATACCGTTTTAACAACCTCGCCTACCTCACCGACGTCAAGCGCATCCCCGAAGAGGGCCTGGCCCGGCTGGAGGGTCTGGAGGTCCTGATCCTGGACTGCCTGCGCTATCGGGAGCACCCCACCCACCTGCACGTGGACGATGCGGTGGCCCTGGCCGAGCGGATCGGCGCGAAGCGCACCGTGTTCACCCATTTCACCCACGACATCGACTTCGAGCAGCTGGCCGGCGAGCTCCCGGAGGGCATGGAGCCCGCCCACGACGGGCTGCGCATCCCCCTTTCCGGGCCCGAGGCGTAGGGAAGGGGAGACCGGACCGCTCAGGCGGCGCGAATGATATCCAGCACCCGGTCCAGCTCGCTGAGGCGGTTGTAGAAGTGGGGGGCAAAGCGCACGCCCCCGGCCCGGGGGAGCACCTGGACCCCGGCGTCCCGCAGGGCCTGGTAGACGGCATCCGTGCGGTCGCCGAAGCGGGCGGTGACGATTCCGGCGCGACGGCCGGGGTCCACCGGTGAGATGAGTGCCACATCGGGGATGTCCCGCAGGCCGGCGATCAGATGGCCCACCCGCTCCCGGATCCGCTCCCCGACCCGGTCGACGCCCACCTCTTGAAGCAGCGACAGGCTGGCCTCCAGGGCGTGGTTGGAGGGGGTGTTCGGGGTCCCCGGCTCGAAGCGCCGCGCCGTGGGGGCCGGTTCCCATTGCCGGGCGTCGAAGTCCCCGAAGGGCTCCGCCATGTGCCAGCCCCATTGGTGCAGCCGCAGGCGCTCCAGCCATTCCGGCGCGCAGTAAAACACCCCCAGCCCCTCCGGCCCCAGCAGCCACTTGTGGCCGTCCGCCGCCGCGAAGTCCGCGTGCACGGCCTGGGCGTCGAAGGGGAAGGCGCCCAGGCTCTGGATGGCGTCCACGCAGAAGGCCGTGGGCGTCCCCGCCAGCTCCCGGCCGATGCGTTCCAGGTCCAGGGCCCGCCCGGTGCCGAACTGCACGCTGCTCACGCTCACCACCCGGGTGCGCTCGTCCACCAGCCCCAGCACGTTGGCCTCGCAGTCCGCCTCGCCGGCGGGCGTGCAGACTGCCTCGCGCACCTCAACCCCCTGGTCGGCGAGGGCCTCCCAGGGCATGCGGTTGCTGGGGAACTCGGAGTCGGTGATGACCACATTGTCCCCGGCGCGCCAGTCCAGGCCGGCGGCCACCAGGGACAGGCCCGCGGAGGTGTTGGGCACCAGGGCGACGGACTCCGGACCGGGGGCATTGACCAGGCGAGCGAGGCGCTCCCGGAGCTGGCGCTCCTTGTCCTGCCATTCGGGGAAATGCAGGGAGCCATCCCGGGTGATGCCGTCGGCGAAGTCCTGCAGCGCCCGCCGGGTGCGCTCCGGCCACGGGCTGATGGCCGCGTGGTTCAGGTAGATGTGCCGCTCGGCCACTGGGAACTCAGCGGCAATTAGGGGCTCGAGGGGGTCGTCGTGGTGGTTTGCGCTTGTCATGGCCGGAGTGTAACGCAGACTGGCCTGCGTCCGGGAGCCGGGAGGAGCTTCTCGGCGTCGCCAACGGGCGCCGTACCGCAAGGAAGCCCCAACCAAGTGCTCTGGAATGCGCATAATGTATATTATGTAAAATAGGCGAACTCGCCAGTTCCCCGCGGCTTTGTGCTTTTT
>NZ_JBKGZG010000047.1:0-19682 GCF_046545655.1 Thiohalorhabdus sp.
ATCCTGCCGGTCTGCCCCGCCTGCGGGCACACCGAATACCTGCCCTGATCCCGTTTGGCTTCAGGAGCCCCGCTCGCCCCGGGGTCGCACCCGCCCCCCGGGGATGAGGTGGGGGTGGGTGGCTCCCACCATTTCTCCTTTCTCGAGCCTACCCGCACCTGGGCGCACAGGGCGCCGCTGTAACCGCGGTCCAACGGTCCGGCGGCGGGACCAGCCGTAATTTGCGGCCACCCCTACCCACAGCTCTCGGTAGGTAGTGGTGGCCATGCTGGACGTGGACCCCTAACAACAGTTCAATAACAGATATGGATATCAGGTCGCCAACCGGTAGCGGCCTGGGGTGACTGGGAGTGCGGGCCTCACCGGAGCCCGAGCGTTCCAGGGCAGGGGATGTGCCCCAGTTCGCGGACCCGCTGCGGTAGCGAGCGAAGGGGAAGGAGGGCAACCGGGTTTGCCGGTGAGCGGGCGGGGAGTGGATCCGTTGACGCCCCGAGGCTGTTGGCCGGTCGGGCTAGGGGTGCTGGCTGGCGCCCTGGTGGTCCCGGGCGTCTTGGCGCAGGAGGGGGAAGGGAGGGCCGCCCCTGAGGAGTTGGCCGAGGAGCTGGCGACCCAAGAGGAGCGCCTGCAGGAGCTGCGCCGGGAGCTGGAAACGCTCGAGAGCCTGGTGCCAGGAGCCCGGGAGGACGAGGTGGAGGAGCCCGAGGAGCCGCCCATCGAGATCGGCGGCGCGGCGCGCCTGAACTACACCTGGCAGGACTTCTCCCCCGGCTCCCGGGAGCGCGGGGGCGATCTGGGCCTGGAGCTGTTCCGCCTGGAGGTGTCCGGCACCGAGGGGAACATCGAGCTCTCCGCCCAGTACCGCTGGTACCCCTACATGGACACCGTCCATCACGCCTGGGCCGGGGTCGAGCTGGGCGAAGCCGGCACGGCGCGCGGGGGCATCATGCGGGTGCCCTTCGGGCTGCTGCCCTACGCGGCCCACAACTACTGGTTCGGCGTGCCCTACTACATGGGCTTCGCCGACGACTACGACGCCGGGGTCCAGTACCTGCACCGGGAAGGGGGCTGGGACCTGCGGGCGGCCTTCTTCAAGAACGCCGAGCTGGCCAGCCCAGCCAGCCTGGACCGCTATTCCATCGACGTGGTGGAGGTGGCCCCTACCGCAGACAACGGGGCCAACGGCGACCTCAACCGGGAGGCCAACCAGGCCAACCTCCGCGCGGCCTACACCTTCGGCGCCGACACCCCCTGCGAGATCGAGGTGGGCGCCTCCGGCCAGGCCGGGCAGCTCTACAACGCCGACACCGAGGGCACGGGCGACCGCTGGGCGGCCGGCGCGCACCTGGACCTGCGCTGCGGCCGCTGGAACCTCCAACTGGAAGGCTTCCGCTACGCCTTCAACCCGGAAAACCCCGAAAGCAAGGTCGTTGACGGCAATACGGTGCCCGTGGATGACCGGGTCATCACCGTGGGCGGCCTGGCCACCTCCTACGACCTGGCCCGGCGGGGCACCGTGGGCGTGGCAAACGTGGCCTACAACCTGCCGGTGGATTGGCGATACATCGACCTGCTGACCTGCTACAACGACTCCAGCATCCTGGCGAAGGACGCCGCTGGGGCCCGCAATTCCGCCCTCAACACCACCGGCTGCGCGGTGAGCTCCGGCCCCCTGTTCGTCTATCTGGACCTGATCCAGGGGCGGAACATGGTGTTCTTCGGCGGGGATGGCTCCCTGGGGGTGGATGGTGACGCGGACTGGGAGACCCAGGTGAACCTCAACGTGGGCTACTACTTTTGAGCGCGAGCGAGCGTACCCGGCACCCGGACGCCGAGAGGCCCCGAACCGGATGGCCCTCCCGGCTGGTGCTGGCCGGGCTGTGCCTGGCCCTGGCCCTCGCAGGCATGGCGCCGCCCGCGGTTGCCGAGGACGAGGAGCTGACCGTGGTGTCCTGGGGCGGGGCCTACACCCGGAGCCAGATCCTGGGCTACATCCGCGCCTTCGAGGAGGAGACGGGCGTGGACGTGGAGGTGCTGGAATACAACGGCGGGCTCCAGGAGATCCGCAGTCAGGTGCGCTCCCGCAACGTGAAGTGGGACGTGGTGGACCTGGAGCTGGCGGACGCCGTCCGCGGCTGCGCCCAGGGCCTCCTGGAGGAGATTGACCCCGATCGGCTCGCCCCCGCCCCCGGGGGAGTTGCGCCCGAGGAGGATTTCCTGGAGGGAGCGCTGGAGCGGTGCGGGGTGGGCAGCGTCTTCTGGACCACCGCCTTCGCGTTCGATCCCGAGGAGTTCCCCGACCAGGCACCGCGCACCGTCGAGGACTTCTTCGACGTGGAAGCCTTCCCGGGGCGGCGGGGGATGCGGCGGACCCCCAAGGGCAACCTGGAGTGGGCCCTAATGGCCGACGGCGTGACCCCGGAGCGGGTCTACGAGGTGCTGGATACCTCGGAGGGGCTGGACCGGGCCTTCCGGATCCTCACCAGCCTCAAGCCCCACGTGGACTGGTGGCGCACCGGTTCCGAGGCGGTGCGCCTGCTGGAGAGCGGCCGGGTGGCCATGTCCACGGTATGGAACGGGGCGGTCTACGACGCCAACGTGAACCGGGGGCTCGGTCTGGAACTGTTCTGGGATCATCAGATCCTCAGCCTGGACCTGTGGGGGGTGGTCCGCCATTCCCCGAACCGTGAGCTGGCCCTGGACTTCCTGCGCTTCGCCACCTCCACGCGCAGCCTGGCCAACCAGGTGCGCTTCATCCCCCACGGCCCGGCGCGCCGCTCCTCCCGGGAGCTGGTGGAGGAGGAGATGGAGCCCTACCTGCCCACCCTGCCAGAGCGCATGGACGGGGCGCTGCGCCTGAACGCGCAGTGGTGGGCCGAGAACTTCGACCGGGTCAACGGTCGCTTCCAGCGCTGGCTGGAGCGGCCCGTGGGGGTCCCCCGCTACCTGCCGCACTGACTCTCGGCAGCCACTCGCCTTCCCGCCCCGGGATCTTCCCCATCGGACCTTCGCGCCTTCCCCGCCGCGGTGAATTCCCCCCGCCTTCGGCCAGTCTCAATGGTGGGACCCCAACCGGGGCCCAATCGCCACCGGAGACGGGAGAGGACCGGTCATGGAAGGCAAGCTCTCGGGGCGGCGCGTCGCCCTGTTCGCGGCGGACCTTTTCGAGGACATCGAGCTGTACTACCCCCTCTACCGCCTGGGAGAGGAAGGCGCGGAGGTGGTTGTGGTCGGACCTTCCCGGCGCACCTACCAGGGCAAGCATGGGCTCGCCATTAAGGCCCAGGCGGGCCTGGAGGACGTGCGGCAGGAAGATTTCGCCGCCCTGGTCCTGCCCGGCGGGTATGCCCCCGACCACCTCCGGCGCCAGGAGCGCCTGCTGGAGATGGTGCGCGGGGCCGACGGGGCCGGGAAGCCCATCGCCGCCATCTGCCACGCCGGCTGGATCCCGGTCTCGGCGGGGATCGTCAAGGGCCGCCGGATGACGGGCTTCTGGTCCATCAAGGACGATCTGGTGAACGCCGGGGCCGCCTATGAAGACCGGCCGGTGGTGGAGGACGGCAACCTGATCACCTCCCGCTATCCCAACGACCTCGGGGCCTTCTGCCGGGCCATCATCGCCGCCCTGTCCGGTTGAACACCGCCCGGATCCTCCGCGGCGGGTACGGGGCGGCCTGCCTTGCCCCACTTAACGCCCGTGGGGTAAGGAGGGGATTGGGGGTCCTTCACCCGGTCCTCAACTTCCCCGCGACCATGAGGCGGCCATGCCCCGGAACGTGTTCGTGATCGGTCCCGACGCCTTCAACCAGGCCCGGCTGGAGGCCCTGTCCGCATCCGGGGATATCCGCTTCCACCCCTTGCTCGCCTACCAGGACGTCCGTGGGGACGCCTATCCGCTTGAGGAGCTGATCGACCGGGCCGAGCGCCAGCTGCGGGACTTCCCCGGCTCCGTGGATGCCCTCGTGGGCTTCTGGGACTTCCCCGTGAGCGACATGGTGCCCATCCTCTGCCGGCGCCTCGGCCTCCGCGGCCCCTCCCTGGAGGCGGTGGTGAAGTGCGAGGACAAGTACTGGAGCCGCCTGGAGCAGCGCAAGGTGGTGGCCGACTGCGTGCCACGGTTCTGCCGCTTCGATCCGTTCGCCGGAAACGTCCGCGCCCAGGTGGACCTGGAGTACCCCTTCTGGATCAAGCCGGTGAAGGCGTGGCGGTCGCAGCTGGGCTTCCGTGTGCGGGACGACGACGAGCTCCGGGTGGCCCTGGAGGTGGTGGGGGAGCGCATCGGCCGCTTCGCCGAGCCCTTCAACCGGCTGCTGGGCATGCTCGATCTGCCGGAGGGGATTCCCGCCGACGAGGGGCGGTATTGCGTGGCGGAGGAGATCATCGGCGGGCGGCAGTGCACCCTGGAGGGCTTCGCCCTGGACGGCGAGGTGGAGGTCTACGGGATCGTCGACTCGGTCCGCTTCGCCAATGAGACCACTTTCGCCCGCTACCAGTACCCCTCGGATCTCCCCGCGGACATTCAGGCCCGCATGATCGAGAAGGCTCGACCGCTGGTGACCTTTTTGGGCCTGGACAACACCACCTTCAACATCGAGTTCTACTACGACGAGAAGCGGGACCGGACCTGGCTGTTGGAGATCAACCCGCGCATCTCCCAGTCCCACAGCGACCTGTTCGACAAGGTGGACGGCTATTCCAACCTCCGGGTCCTGGTGGACGTGGCCCTGGGGGAGCGCCCCCGGCACACGCCCGGGGGCGGGGCGTTCCGCTACGCCGCCAAGCATTTCCTGCGCCATTTCGAGGACGCCCGGGTGCGGGCCGTTCCGGGGGAGGAGGACATCCGGTCCCTGCGGGAGGAGGTGCCGGACGTCCTGGTGGAAATCCACGTGCGGCCGGGCATGCGGCTGTCCGAGCTCCCGGACCAGGACAGCTACAGCTACGAGCTGGGCTATCTGTTCGTGGGGGCCGAGGATCCCCGGCAGCTCCTGGAGCGGATCCGGCGCTGCGAGGAGCTGCTGCCCTTCGCGCTGGAGCCCGTGGGGTGACGGGCGCTCCCGCTGCAAGGGTCAGTTGCGGCGCTCCAGGGTGAAGGTGGTAAAGGGGAAGGTGTGGTCGGGGTCCACCGGGTGGTGGTCGCGGCTGACCTCCCGCCACTTCCGGGGATCCGGGTCAGGAATGAAGGTGTCCCCCTCGACCTGGCCGTGGACCCGGGTGAGCAGGATGCGGTCGGCGAAGGGCCAGGCCTCCATGAACACCGAATGGCCGCCGGCCACCATGAGCTCCTCCTCGCCGAGGGCCTCCGCCATGGCCAGCCCCTCCTGCACCGAGCCCACCGGCACCACCTCCTGGCATTCCAGGGGGAAATCCCCCGGACGCCCCGTCACCACCAGCAGGGTACGTTTCGGCAAGGGGTTGGGGCGCTCGGCGGTAGGCCCCAGGGAATCGTAGGTCCGCCGGCCCATGAGGACCATCTTCCCCCGCGTCTGTCGGGCGAAGAAGCGCAGGTCGTCCGGCAGGTTCCAGGGCAGGCGGTTGTCGACCCCGATGACGCCGTTGTCCGACGCCGCCATGATCATGGTGATCTGCATGGTTCCACCCCCGCGCCCGTGCCGGGCTATGGACAGTGACTACCCCCGTTAGGCCAATTTCCCACCTCTCCCTCAGCAACGGAACACCTTCCGCGAGCCGGGAACCAATCCAAAAAGGGGGAGGGTACGGACCCCAACGGCCCGGCGTTGCCCAACCGGCCGGCAACAGCAGGAATAGCCATGCTCTTCGAACAGTTCTATCTGCCCAGCCTCGGGCATGCCTCGTACTTGATCGGGTCCGAGGAAACCGGGGAGGCCCTGGCCCTGGACGTGCGCCGGGATGTGGACACCTATTACCGCTACGCCCAGGAGCACGGCCTGCGAATCCGTTACGCCGCCGATACCCACCAGCACAACGACTACCTGTCGGGCATAACCGAACTGCGGCAGCGTAGCGACCTGGAGCTTCTGGCCAGCGCGCGCGCCGAGCTCGGCTACCGGGCCGAATCCCTCGCCGACGGCGACCGACTGTCCATGGGGGAGGTGGAGCTGGAGATCCTGCACACCCCCGGCCACACGCCGGAGCACATCAGCCTGCTGGTGCGGGACCGCTCCCGGGGCGAGGACCCCCTCATGCTCCTCTCCGGAGGGGCGCTGCTGGTTGCGGACGTGGCCCGCCCGGACCTGCTGGGGGACTGGGAGCGGACGCAAAGGCATGCCCGGGAGGTCTGCCAGACCCTGCGCGACAAGATCCTGCCGCTGCCGGACCACGTGATGGTGTTCCCCACCCACGTGGCCGGCTCCCTGTGCGGCGGCTCCATCGGCAGCATGCTGTTCACCTCCCTGGGCTACGAGCGCCGCCTCAACCACATCCTCCAGTCCGTGGAGGACGAGAACGAGTTCACCCGGCAGTGCCTGAACCTGGAGGGGCTGCCCACGGTGCCCCCGTACTGGCGGCGGATGCGCCACGGCAACCAGGCCGGTCCCGAGGCGCTGGGGGTCCTCACCGAGCCGCGCCCCATGGGGCCGGCCGAGGCGGAGCGCGCCCGGGACGAGGGCGCCTATCTGGTGGACTGCCGCACCCCCGAGGCCTTCGGCGGCGGCCATGTCCCCGGGGCCCTAAACATCGGCCTGGGAAACGCCTTTCCCACCTGGGCCGGTACCGTGCTCCCGGAGGGGGCGCACACGGTGCTCGTCCTGGACGACCCCTCCGACCTGTGGACCGCCACCTGGCACCTGCTGCGCATCGGATACCCGGTGCCGTTGGGCTGGCTGGAGGGCGGGATGGCCGGGTGGCGCACCTCCGGGCGGGAGCCGGAGATGCTGCCGCAGTGGACGCCGCGTGGCCTCGACGAGGAGCGGCGCCGGAACGGCGACCTGGTGATCCTCGACGTCCGGCAGCCCGGGGAATGGAGCGCGGGGCATGTGCCCGGGGCCCGGCACCTGCCCGGGGGGGAGATCAACGACCGCCTGGAGGAGGTGCCCGAGGGCCGGCCGGTCGCCGTCTACTGCGGCAGCGGCTTCCGCTCCTCGGTCATCGCCAGCGTCCTCGCCCGTGCCGGGCGCGGCCCCATCTTCAACACGCTCGGCGGGTTCGGTGGCTGGAAGAACGCCGGCCTGCCGGTGGAGGATTGAGCCCCGCCTGTCGGCTTGGCGCCGGATCCCTCCTGGGGCAGGATGGATGGATCCAGGGCATGCCGGGAGGCGCACATGGCGGTGGACGACTACGCCTTCGGCCGCATCACCATAGGGGGCCGGGTGTACACCAAGGACGTGCTCCTGCTGTCGGACGGCGTCCATTCCCCGTGGTGGAGGAAGGAGGGCCATTCCCTCGACCCGGGGGATCTGGAGGGCCTTTGGGCGAACCCGCCGGAGGTCCTGGTGATCGGCACCGGCTACTACGGCAACATGGACGTGCCGGAGAAGACCCTCAAGGCCCTGCGGGACCAGGGGATCGAGCCCCGCGTGGCGCGGACCACCCAGGCCGTGGAGGAGCTCAACCGGCTGATGGGGAGCTCCGCCCGCATCGCGGCCGCCCTGCATCTCACCTGCTAGCTTCCTCCGCTGTTGGATCCCGCCGCATCCCACTCCCGTCTTCGGCCTTGGGCAGATGCCTTCGGCGCCCAGGGTTGGAGGAGGGCGGGATGACGGGCAAGGGACCGGAGCTTTCGGCCGGAGTGGTGGTAATCCGGCCGGTGCCCGCCGGGTGCCGCTTCCTGCTGCTGCGCGCCTACCGCTACTGGGACTTCCCCAAGGGGCTCGTGGAGTCGGGGGAGGACCCCCTGGAGACGGCCGTGCGCGAGGTGGCGGAGGAGACCGGGATCGCCGATCTCACCTTTCCCTGGGGAACGGAACGCTACGCGACGGAGCCCTACAACCGGGGCCGCAAGCAGGCCGTGTACTTCGCCGGCCGCACGGCGCAGGGGGAGGTGGTGCTGCCGGTAAGCGCGGAGCTGGGACGGCCCGAGCACCACGAATACCGCTGGGTCACCGCCGCCGAGGGCCGGGATCTGCTGGGGGACCGGGTGCGCGGGGCCCTGGAATGGGCGCGGCGATATGCCGGCTGTCCGCCGGACTAGAGGTTCCGGGGACGGCTGCGCGCCAGCTCCCGGCCCTCGGCGTCCACGTAGAGGGCGCCCAGCTGCAGCCCCCGGATCCGGTCGGGGGGAACGGGTGTCCACAGGGTAAGCTTCCGGGTCCGGAAATCGAGCCGGGCCAGGCGGGCCAGCCCCAGGCACCGTCCGCCGGTGTCCAGGACGCCGCACAGCAGATCCCGCTCGAATCCGGCCGGAAGGCGCTTGGTGGTCCTGTCCGACAGGGGCCGATTGCCCACCACCAGGGGCCCCTCCGGGGTCTCCTCGGCGTGGAGGAATCCCCCCGGGTCCACGGTCCGGCCGGTGAACAGCAGGCAGCGCTCCAGGTGGAGCCCCTCCAGGTCCAGCACGGCCCGCCCGGCATCCCGGAAATAAGCGCGAAAGGCCCGCTGCCGGGCCGCCTTGCGCTCGGCCGGGTTCCGGGCCCGGGCGGACGGGGCGGGGTGGAGCCGGTGCACGGCGGTCCCCTGCGGGACGGGGACCGACCCGGCTTCGCCTTCCGCTTCCAGGGCCACCACATGGTCGGGGGCCAGGGCCTCCATCTGATAGTGGCGCAGGATCCGGCCGGGGCCGCGGACCATGCCGTCGGTGCTGACGATGACCGGTTGGTCCCCGGCCTGCGCCAGGAGCCGGCCGGAGCCCACCGCCACGGGCAGGAAATGGCCGCGCGGGCTCACCGCGCCCACGAAATAGAAGGCGTGCGCCCCTTCCCCAGGCTCCCGCGCGGCCGCGCCGGAGCCCAGGGTCAAGGCGGCCGGGGGACCGAGCTCCTTCTGGCCGACGTCGGCGTCCAGAAGGGCGGCCGCCGTGCCGGCCTCCAGGAAGCGGGCGGCCAGATAGCGACAGAAGCTGGATTTGCCCCGGTCGGCCGCCCCGGCCACCACGATCCGGCGCCCGCCGGCTGCCAGCACCGCCTCGGCGGCGCGGCTCCAGTCGGGCGGGATGTCCAGGGCGGGCGGCTCCCCGGGCTGCGGCGGGCTCGACAAGAGCGGTTCCTCCCGTGGGGTTGATCGGCAGGGGCTATCGGGCATGATGCACCCCATGAACGAGCATGACTTCCTGATCGTGGGCGGGGGCCTCGCCGGTAGCCTGCTGGCCCTGGCCCTCCTGGAGCGCGGCTGGCGCGTGGCCCTGGTGGACCAGCCCCGGCCGGCGTCCGCCTCCCGGGTCGCCGCCGGGCTGCTCACGCCCATCGGTGGGCGCCGGCTGACCCGGGCCGGCCCCCTGGAGGAGCTGCTGCCCGCCGCCATCGGCACCTACCGGCGCGTGGAGGAGCGGACCCGGCGCGCCCTGCTGCGGGAGGTGGACACCCTCCGGCTGTGCCGGGGCCCCGAGGAGGCCGGCCACTACCGGCGTCGACGCGCCGATCCGGACTTCCGGCCCTACCTCGGGGGACCGCTGGCGGGCTCCGAGGAGGAGCCGGAGGCCTATCCCGTGCACGGCGGCGGGGTCCTGGATACGGAGACCTTCCTGGAGGCCGCCGCAGAGATCGTCGGGGACCGAGGAACCCTGCGCCGGGGGGTGGTGGATCCGGAGGACGTCATGGTGGGCCCCGCGGGTGCGGCCTGGGGGGAGCTGCGTGCCGACCGGGTGGTCTTCTGCGAGGGCTACCGGGTGCGGGAGAACCCGTGGTTCCACTGGCTGCCGCTGACCCCAGTGAAGGGGGAGGTGGTGGGCGGGCGCCTGCCGGGGGGGCTTCCGGAGCGGCCGGTGAACCGGAAGGTAACCCTGGTCCCCCGGGGGGATCAGGCGTTCCTGCTCGGCTCCACCTTCGATCGCCACCAAGTAGACGAGATCCCCACCCACGCGGGCCGGGAGGAGCTCCTCGCCCACCTCCCGGCGCTGCTCGGCGAGCGGCCGGAGGTGGAGGTCACGGAGCACCGCGCCGGCATCCGACCCGCCCCCGCCGACCACCATCCCCTGCTGGGCTGCCATCCCCGCGAGCCTCGGGCCTGCGTGCTCAACGGTCTGGGGGCCCGGGGGGCCCTGATCGGTCCCTATTACGCCGAGCGCCTGGCCGAGCACCTCGTGGACGGGGCGCCGCTGCCGCCGAAGGCGGACATCGCCCGCTTCCGGGAGCGCGCCTGATGGGCGCTCGGGGGACCGTGGGGCGGGCCCACCGGGCGGCGGCCGCATGCCTGTATCCGGGGGCCTGGGCGGTGGACGCTACCGTGGGCAACGGCCACGACACCCTGTTCCTGGCCCGGGAGGTGGGTCCGCTGGGACGGGTGGACGGAGTGGACAGCCAGGCGGCGGCCCTGTCCGCCGCCCGCCGGCGCCTGGAGGCGGCCGGGGCCCTGGACCCGGTGCGCCTGCACCACGGCGGCCACGAGCATCTCCTCGGGCTCCTGCCCGAAGGAGCCCGGGGCCGGGTGCGGGCGATCCTGTTCAACCTGGGCTTCCTGCCCGGGGGCGACAAGGCCGTGATCACCCGGACCGGGACCACCCTGGCCGCCCTGGAGGCGGGCGCGGCCCTCCTGGCCCCCGGCGGACGCATCGTCCTGGTGGCCTACCCGGGCCACCCCGGGGGCGCCGAGGAATGCGAGGCGGTGATGCACTGGGCCGGGAGCCGGCGTCCCGAAGGTATGGCGCTCCTGGAGCTGGATCCCCCCGACCAGGGCAAGGCGGCGCCCCGGCTCCTGGTGCTGGAGTCCCGGCCCGGGACTTGACCGGCGTTCCCGGGGTGGGGATTGCCGGGGGCTTTTCCGCAGGGTCCCTTGCGGCCATCCTGGGCGCAGGGGTCGGAGGCAGGAGGGCGGCATGGATGTTCGGGTGGGCACCTGCGGGTTCGCCGAGGCCCAGGACCGGATCTTCCGGGACCTGGACATCCTCGAGGTGCAGAAGACCTTCTACCAGCCGCCCCGGGTCGCCACGGCGCGGCGCTGGCGCGAGCGGGCCGGGCCCGGATTCGCCTTCGTGGTGAAGGCCTGGCAGCTCGTCACCCACCACGCCGGCAGCCCCACCTACCGCCGCCTGTCCGAGCCCCTCGACGCGGAGCGGCGCGCCGAGGCCGGCGGCCTGCGCTGGAATCCCACCACCCGCATGGCCTGGGAGCGGACCCAGGAGATCGCCGACGCCCTGGCGGCGGAGGCGATCGTCCTGCAGACCCCGGCCAGCTTCCGACCCTCCGCCGAGAACCTGGATAATCTGCGCACCTTCTTCGCCCGCGCGGACCGGCGGGGGCGGTACCTGGTCTTCGAGCCCCGGGGCCCGGCCTGGACGGATGGGCTGCTGGCGGAGCTGGCGGGGGAGACCGGGCTGGTCCACGGGGTGGACCCCTTCCTGCGCTTGCCGGTCACCGCCGGATATCGCTATTTCCGCCTCCACGGCCGGCCCGCCTACCACTACCGTTATCGCTACACGGACAAGGAGCTGGAGGAGCTGGCGGCTCAGCTGGAGGGCGAGGACCCCGCGCGGGTCCTGTTCAACAACGACGCCATGGCCAGCGACGCCCGACGGCTCCGGGCCCGGCTGAAATTGACCGGGAGCGCCGGATAGGGGGATTTCTCCGGGACAAGAACGGGTTATAGTCGGAGGATCCCCCACGGACAAAGGTCCCCGCTGTCGTGCTCCAGCTCCTGGCCCGCCTCCTGAAGGCGCTGAACTCGGAGAACAGCCCCGCGCAGCTCGCCGGGGCCTTGGCCCTGGGCGTGGTCGTCGGGATGACACCCCTGTGGTCCCCGCACAACCTCCTGGTTTTTCTGCTGGCCCTGGTGCTGCGCATCAACCTGACCACCTTCCTGCTCGCCTGGGGCCTGTTCACCGGCCTGGCCTTCCTCCTCGACCCGTGGTTCCACGCCCTGGGGCTGGCGCTGCTCACCAGCGAGGCGCTGCGCAGCCTCTGGACCGCCCTGTACAACACCGCCCCGGGCCGGCTGTCGGGCCTCTTCAACACGGTGACCCTGGGGAGCCTCCTGGCCTCCCTGGCGGCGGCTGGGGTCCTCTTCCCCGCCACCCTATGGGCCGTGCGCCGCTACCGGCGCCATGTCCTGGAGCGGGTGCGGCGGTCCCGGATTATGACCTTCCTGCGGGCCAACCGCCTGTACCGGCTCTACGCCGAGCTGCGGGGGTAGGGCGCCATGGCTCGAATCGTGCGCTGGTGGGGACTGGGGGCCTTCCTGGGGCTAGTGGTCCTGGCGGGCGGAGTCTGGTGGCTGTTCGCCGATTACTGGCTGGAACGGGCGGTGGAGTCCGCCGGGAGCCGGGCGGTGGGGGCCCGGGTGGAGCTGCGCGAGGCCAAGCTGGACCTGTTCCCCGCCCGGGTCCGGCTGCACGGGCTCCAGGTGACCAACCCCCGGGACCCCATGCGGAACGCCTTCCAGGCCGAGCGGGTGGCCTTCGACATGGACCTGTTTTCCCTGGTCCTCGGCCGCACCCGCATCGACGAGGTGGCGGTGGAAGGCGCCGCCGCCCAGACGCCGCGGGCGCGCAGCGGGGCCCTGGAGGACGTTCGCCCACCGGAGCCGGCGCAGGAGTTCGGTGAGGCGGGTGAACCGGGGGGCTTGGGGGAGTTCCGGCTCCCCGACGCCGAGGAGGTGCTGGCCGAGGCGGACCTCCGGACGGTGGAAGGGGCCGAGGGGCTGGAGCGGGACATCCGCCGGGTCCGGGAGGACTTCGAGGCGCGCGTGCGGGATCTTCCGGACCGGGAGGCCATCGAGGTCTATGAGAAGCGGGTGGACGACCTCAAGGAGGCGGACGGAGGCCTCGCCGGGCTGGTGAAGGGCGGCCAGGAGGCGGCCCGCCTGCGGGAGGACATCCGCGCCGACCTGAAGCGCGTCGAGAAGGTGCAGGCAGACCTGAAGGACCAGGTGGGCGGTTTCCGCGAGCGCCTCGCCCGGCTCAAAGAGGCCCCCGGGCGCGATGCCCGGCGGCTGGTGGAGCGGTACGGAGCCACCCCCGAGGGGCTGGGGAACGTGGCCCCTCTCCTGTTCGGCGAGTGGGTGGGGCAGTGGGTACGCTCGGGCTGGTACTGGTACGGCGCCCTCCGCCCCTACCTGGAGCCGTTGCGGGAGCGGATCGACGGCGAGGGGCAGGTGACGGCCAGCAAGCCTCTGCGTGCCCCCGGGCTGAACATCCGCTTTCCCGAGGAGCCCGCGGAGCCGGACACGGTGGTCCGGACCATCCGCCTGTCCACGCCCGAGGAGCCTATGGAGGGCGGTGTTGGCCTGGAGGGCCGGGTGGCCGACCTGAGCTTCCAGCCGTCCCTGTGGCCCGAGCCCCTCACCGCCGATGTCCGCGGGCGCAGGGCGGGGCAGGGGAGCCGGGTGCGGCTGGAGGCGGTGCTGGACCACCGCCAGCCCGGCAGCCCGGAGGACCGTCTGGACCTGCGCGTAACCGGGGCCGATGCCGCGGGCTGGCGCTTCGGCGGCGGGCCCCTGGAGGTGGTCCTGGAGGAGGGCCGGGCCGATCTGGATGGAAAGGCCGTTTTCCGGGGCGAGGAGATGGACGTCCGCCTGCAAGGCGACTTCGCCGACGCCCGAATGGCCGCCACCGGGGAAGGGGAGCTGGCCGGCGCCCTCGCCGAAGCCTTGACGGGGGTGAGCGCGTTCACCCTGTCCGGCCGGATCACCGGAACCCCGCGGTCGCCGCGGGTGGCCCTGGACTCCTCCTTGCAGGAGGTGATCGGCCAGACCGTGGAAAGAATGGTGGAGGAACGCCTGGCCGGCCTGAAGGAGGAAGTTCAAAACCGCCTGGAGGAACGGGCCCGGCCCTCGCTCCGGGAGGCCGAAGAGGCCCTGTCGGGGCTTCGGGGTCTGGAGGAGCGCGTGTCCCAACGGATCCAGTCCCTGGAGGACCTGCCCGACCTTGGCGGGTAACCGGTCGGCTGCCCGGCGCGGTCCCGTTCCGCCTGCGCCGGAACCGTCGTGGACAACCGCTCTTGCGGGGCCAGGCAGCGCCTGTCCCGGATGCCGTCGGCTGGATCTCACCGGCCGGCTGTGCTACCCCTTGTTCTCCGGGAAAAAATCCTTGTCCCCTGTCAGGATCCAGGGCCGGACCATGGGAGCCTACCCCAAATTGGAGCATGAGAGTCTGGGGGCCCGGGTCCCCGTCGAATGGAACGCCGAGGGCGGCCGGCCCACCGTCCACGGCCTCGATGCGGTCATCCTGTGGCAGAAGCCCACCCTGCTGTCCCTACTGAAGCCCCTGCGCGAGATCCTCGGGGAGGACCTTTTCGGTCTGCTGGTGGCCCGCGAGGCGGCCGGGAGCGCCTATGAGGACTTCGAGCACCTGGTGGCGGGACAGGGGGAGGACCTCGCCGAGGGATTGGCCGCCTGGGGGCGAGCGGCCTCCGGTGCGGGATGGGGGGAGCTCCGCGTGGAGGAGGTGGACCGGGAACGGGCATGGGCCCGGGTGCGGGTGGATCGTCCCTGGGAGCTGTCCTTGTTCCGGCCGGAGGGCCGGCAGAACGCGGTTCCCTTCCTCGGCGGCAAGCTGGCCGGGATCCTCTCCCGGGCCTTTGCCACCCACTGCCGGGCCCGGGTGGCGGAGATGGGCCGGACCGACGACGGTCCTTACGTCCTCCTGGACATCGCGGCCTCTTCCGAAACCCTGGATACGGTTCTGGAACGCCGGCTGGAGGGCGCCGGGCCCGATCCAAAGGCCGCACTCCCAGCGGCCGGTTCCCGGCTCCGCGACGAGCTGGACCGCTTCATCGCCGTGGTGGAGGCCACCGGGGAGTTCGTCTGGGAGACCGACAGGGGGTTCCGGCTCACCCATGTCAGCGGGAGCCTGGGCCGGGTGCTGGGCACGGACGCCAACCGTCTCCGGGGCGAGGACTTCCGGACTTTTCTCACCCCCGAAACCCGCGGGGCCCTGGAGCAGCTGCTGAAGAACGGCCCGGAAGGGCGCTCCTGGGGGCAGGCCGAAGTGGACGGGTGGACAGTGGCGGGGGAGGAGCGCCACCTGCTCCTGGTGGCGACCCCCACGCGGGGGCCACACGGCGAGGTCACGGGGCTGCGGGGCGTGGGCCGGGATTGCACCGACCGGAACCGGGACCGGGGAACCATTGAGCGCAGTCACGAGCGGCTGCAGGGGGAGGTCGCCGCCCGTGCCCGGGAACTGGAGCGTCTCCACGTCCATACCCGCCAGGTCCTGGAGAGCATCGGCGAGGGGATCTTCGAGGTGGATGCCGAAGGGCGCTTCACCTTCATCAACGCCGCCGGGGCGGAGATGCTCGGCTACGCCCCGGAGGAGCTGGAGGGCCGGGACACTCGCCTCCTGGCGCCCGCCAACCGCGAATTTCCGCCCGAGCAGGACTGTCCGGTCCGGGCCGTCCTCGCCGACGGGGAGCCGCGCCGGCGATCCGAGGAATTCCTCTTCCGGAAGGACGGCACGGCCTTCCTCGCGGAGCTCTACGTCGCCCCGGTGCGTGAGGAGGGGGGTGTGGCCGGCGCCGTGGTCTCGTTCCGCGACATCCGCGATCGCAAGGAAGCCGAGGAGGCCCTGGTTGCCCGGGCCTATTACGACGATGTGACCGGCCTTCCCAACCGGGTCCACCTGCTGGAGCAGGCGGAGCGGGTTCTGGGGCGGCGGAGTGCGGAGGAGGGCAGGGTGGCCCTGATCCTCCTCAATCTGGACCGGTTCAAGGACATCAACGACAGCCTGGGGCATGCGGCGGGCGACTGGCTCCTGCAGCGGGTCGCCGCCCGCCTTTACCACCGCACCGACTCGCACGAGAAGCTGGCTCGGCTCCATGGGGACGAGCTCGCCTGTCTGGTGGTGGGGTTGGAGTCCTTTCAGCAAGCGGCCGCGGCAGTCCGGCGGTTCCTCGACAGCTTTGCGGAGCCCTTTGCCGTGGGGGACCACACGGTGGCGGCCGGGGCCACGGCCGGAGTCAGCGTCTATCCCGATCATGGCAGCTCCGCCGAGATCCTGCTCCAGAACGCCGAGGTCGCCCTGCACGAGGCCAAGAAGCGGGGAAGGGGCGGGTTCCGCTTCTATGCCCCCAACATGACCCGGGCCGCTTCGCGGCGGGTCCAAATGGAGGCGGAGCTGCGGAGGGCCCTGGATGGCGGAGATCTGGCGGTGCATTTCCAGCCCCAGGTGGATCTTTCCTCGGGCTCCGTGGTGGGGGCGGAGGCGCTGGCGCGCTGGCGCCATCCGGAGTGGGGGTGGGTCCCGCCGGACCAGTTCATCCCCGTGGCCGAGCGGACGGGGATGGTCCACACACTGGGACGGGAGGTGCTTCAGGTGGCCTGTCGGCACGCCGCCCAATGGCGCGCCCAAGGCCTGCAGCGGGTGGCCGTGAACCTGTCCCCGCTCCAGCTGGAGGGGGAGGGGCTGGAGAAGGAGCTCCAGGAATGCCTCGCCGAGGAGGAGCTGACTCCCGACGCGCTGGAGCTGGAGGTCACCGAGGAGGTGTTCCTGCGCGACCCGGAGCGTGCCTCCCGGGTACTGGGCCGGTTCCGGGAGCAGGGGCTCCATGTCGCCATCGACGATTTCGGCACGGGCTACTCCTCCCTCGCCTATCTCAAGGTCCTGCCGGTGGACCGGCTGAAGATGGACCGCTCCTTTGTGCGGAACCTGCCGGAGGACGGCCAGGACGCGGCCATCACCCAGGCGGTAACCACCCTGGCCCGGGAGCTGAACCTGGAGGTGGTGGCCGAAGGGGTGGAGACCCGGGACCAGGCCCGGTTCCTGAAGGAGACGGGAGTCCAGCAGGCGCAAGGGTTTCTCTACGGGGGCGCCCTGCCGCCGGACCGGTGGGAAGTCCTCCTGGGCCCCTCCCGGTAGCGGAGCCCGCCGGGGCTTGGAGTCCGGCCAGGACCCCGGGAAGAAGGTTACCGGTCGCCCTGCAGGGTTTCTCTGTACAGCACCACCCGGTTGCGTCCGTTTCCCTTGGCGGCGTACAGGGCGTGATCGGCCCGCTCCAGCAGGTGCTCCAGGGACTCGCCGGGCCGGATCTCTGCCACGCCGAGGCTGATGGTCACCTCGCCCACCTGCCGGAAGGCCTCGACGGCTACCGCCTGTCGCACCCGGTCGGCAAGCTTCCGGGCCCCCGCGCAGTCCGTGTGCCGGGCCAGGATGAGGAACTCCTCCCCGCCCCATCGCCCCAGCGCATCGGCCTCGCGCAGGGTATCCTCCACCCGGAGGGTCAGCTCCCGCAGGACCGCGTCGCCGGTCGGGTGGCCGAACCGGTCATTGACAGCCTTGAAGTGGTCGATGTCGAACATCACCACGGCAAAGGGCGTCCCGTAGCGGCGGAATTCCTCGTGGGCCACTTCGAGCCATTCGTAGATCTTGGCCCGGTTGGGGATGCCGGTGAGGTAGTCGTGGGTGGCCAGACGCTCCAGCTCCCTGGTGCGTTGGCGCACCTTTTCCTCAAGGTTCTGGCGCTCGGCTTCGAGCTCCCGGAAGCTGGCCGCCAGGGATCGCCCCATGGCTGTGAAGGAGCGGTTGAGTCCGTCCAGTTCGGCGACCGGCCCGGCCGGCAGGACGGGCTTTTCCCCCTTTCGGAGGCGCTCCGGGAGGTTCCGCGTGACGCGCCGAAGCTCCTCGAAGGGCAGAGAGATGCGCCGCGCCAGGACGGCGGCGATGAGCAGCCCCGTCAGGGCCAGCAGGGCCAGCGCCACATGGCCGCGGAGATTGGCCCGGGCCAGCCCCAGGACCGCCTCCCGGGCCGGATGCATCAGGAGGATGCGCTTCCCTTCCCCGCCCGGGAGTATGGATTCCGTGGAAAAGTAGGCCTCCTCCCAGCGCGCCATGGTCGGGGCCCTCGCATCGGCCGGCGGCAAAAGGGCCAGGAGGCGGGGCGAGAGGCGCCGGCGCTCGGCGCGATCCAGCCAGGCAGGCGTGTCGACTCGCGTGATCCATTCGCCGTCCTCGTCGGCCAGGGCGATCCCCAGCTCGCCTACCGTCTCCGGAAGAGAGGCCGCCAGGGAGGTCTTCGCCCGGACCGGGTCCAGACGTTCGGTCACGGCGGTAAGGGCGGTGGCCAACAGCTGGTCGTAGAGGCGGTGCTGCTCTCCCCGGAGCTGGGCGGACTGAAAGGCGATCAGGGCTAAGCCCGGCAGCAGCATGCCCCCGAACAACAGGGTGAACAGCACCTCCCGCAGCGGCGGGGCCCAGTGTCGGCTGGCCAGCAGCAGGGTTGCCCCACTCGCCAGGGCGGCGTTGAACAGGCCGTTGACCGGCTGCTTGAGGGCGATGAGCCCGGCCTGCGGAGCCGGCATTCCCATTACGCCCATGTATAGGACCAAAAGCAGGGGCACCCCCACCGCCACCCAGAAGGCCAGGTCCGCCAGGATGAGGTTGGGAAAACGACGGCGCAGGAGACCCACCGCCCCGGCCTCCAGGGTGAAAACCACCAGGGCCCAGGGGTGGCCCCACAGCTCCAGGGTGTACAGGCCGCCCACGGCGGCCGCCAGCGCGCCAGCTACGGGGCCGATCCAGGCGGCGGCCAGCAGCGCAGCTATGGATCCGAACAGGTAATCCACCCCGAAGAAGAGCGGGATGTTTCCGGCGTTGCCGCCCAGGGTGAGGGCGGCCAGAACGGCGGCGATCAGGACCTTCCGGCCCCAGGTTCGGGCCGGGGGCTCGGACGCTTGGCCTGTGCGGGTGGGGGTAGGGCCGTGCCGGGGAGGGCGCGAGGCTGGTTCCGGGTGCTGGGGATCCGCGAGGGGCATGGGACCTTCGGTCGGGTGGCTCGTTGGGCGCCCCCCCCTTTCCAATAGGCGCACCCTAGGGGCAAACGGCGCCCCGGGAAAGCCTTGGTTCGCCAGCGGGGGAAGGGGGCTAACGACCGGTAGGGGACACCCGACGAGCGGTGTCCAGCACGCGCCGTATCCGTGGCTCGCGTCGCCGGCTCACCGGTATGGCAGGTGCGTCAGGGGTGTCCAGACGCAGCAGGAGGCGGTTGTCGCGGCGCAGGAGCGCCTGGACGCGGTCCATATTGACAATGTAGCTGCGGTGGGTGCGCAGGAAGCTGTCCGGAAGGGCGGACAGGAAGCTGGACAGGGGGGTACTGGTCATCAATCGGGCGCTGTCCATGTAGATCTGGGTATAGGGGCCGTGCGCTTCCAGGTAGCCGATGGCCGCGGGGTCCAGGAAGCGGGTTTCTTGGTACAGGGGCACCGCCAGCCGGCAGGAGAGGTCGGGCCCCTTCTGGTTGATGCCCGTTTCGGCTTCGGTGGTGCCGAAATGGGGGACCATCAGGGCCAGGAGGCGGCGTCCGGTCTGGGTTTCCCGGGCAATCAGGATGAGGCGAACCACCAGGTCCCGGTCCGGCTGACGCATGGAGGCGCCGCCCTCCCAGAGCCCCTCTCCGAGGGCCGCCGGGAGGGACTCCTCCCGGACCTGCGCGCGGGACCAGGGGCGGAACAGGTCGGCAAGGTTCTCCGGGGGCGTCTCCAGGGCCGCCACGCGCCGCCGCAGGGCGGGATTGAGATGCAGGAGGGCTCCCGTGTCGTCCGTCAGGGCTACCAGCAGTCCGCCCTGCTCCAGGAATCCAGCCACTTCCTGGCCCAAGGTCCCTTCCCAGCCGGATCCGGGCGGGACATCCCCCGAACCGGAATCGCTCATGCCTACCCTCCCCTGCATCCCGCCACGGTGGGCCCGCGACGGC